>JARRRJ010000229.1:0-4507 GCA_037380865.1 Sedimentisphaerales bacterium | reverse complement strand
AGCGTCGGCGGAATCACCAAGATCTGTGAGCTCAAGGACGGCCAAATTACAGAAAAGGAATTGAATCCCGAAGATTTCGATATAAAGCGATGCAATATTGATGATATGAAAGTGCCTGACGCGAAAGCCAGTGCTGCAATTATTAAAAATGTATTAAGCGGCGAAGAAAACGGACCATGCAAAGACATTGTCGTGCTTAACTCCGCCGCCGCTTTAGTCGCCTGCGGACTGGCTGATAATTTCGATTCAGCAATCAAAATGGCACGGAATTCTATAAACGAAGGTAAGGCGATGAAATGCCTGGAGAAATTAGCAGAAATATCAAATCGCAGTTCTTAAATAAAATTTCATTTCGAAGCAAGAGGCCAAAAAATGTTAATACCGAAAGTAAAAATTTGCGGCATAACGAATTACGACGATGCGGTCGCCGCTATGGATATGGGCGCCGACTTACTCGGTTTCAACTTCTATAAGAAAAGTCCGAGGTATATCGAGCGCGAGAAAGCCGGTGATATTGTAAATAAACTGCCTGGTTTTATTGACATTGTAGGTGTTTTTGTCAATGCGCCCGTCGAAAAAATTCACGAAACGAGACAAATCTGCCCGTTTGACTGGGTTCAGTTGCACGGCGATGAAGATCCGGATTTTTGCAGCTCGCTTCGTTCCCACGATGTTAAAACAATGAAAGCAATTCGAGTAAAGGACCGCTCGGATATCGAAAAGACTAGTACTTTCTTTACCGATGCCATTCTCCTCGATGCGTTCGATCCGGATAGGTATGGAGGCACCGGGCTGACCTTTGACTGGAATATCGTCGGACATATAAGCAAGCGTGTATTTCTGGCAGGCGGAATACGCGCGGATAATGCGGCTTCAGCTCTGAAATTGGGTGTTTATGGTATTGATGTCTGTAGCGGCATAGAAGCGCGACCGGGCAAAAAAGACCACAAGAAAATGAAGCAATTATTTGAAAATATCAGGTACTTAAGAGGTTAAATGAAAATATGAAATATAAAGGCAGATTCGGAGATTACGGCGGTTTCTACGTCCCTGAAGTTTTGATTCCCGCTCTGGAGGAGTTGGAAGACGCTTTTTATCGTTTTTACGAAAATACAGGATTCACCAAAGAGCTTGAAGAGCTTTACAAATATTACGCAGGCAGACCGAGTCCATTGTATCATGCAAAGAGATTCAGCGAGCTTATCGGCTTCAAAGTCTATCTCAAACGCGAAGACCTCCTTCACGGCGGCGCACATAAAGTCAATAACACGCTGGGTCAGGGACTTTTAGCAAAATACATGGGCAAAACAAAGCTTGTCGCGGAAACCGGCGCAGGCCAGCACGGCCTGGCAACTTCGATGATAGGCGCCTTGTTCGGAATGGAAACGAAAATATTCATGGGTGTCACTGATATCGAAAGACAGAGCGTAAATGTTCATAAGATGAGACTTTGCGGCGCCGAAGTCGTGGGAGTCGAAGGCGGCACAGGAACCCTTAAGGACGCAATAAACGATGCGCTTCGCTACTGGACTGCGCACGTTACTGATACTTTCTATCTGTTTGGCTCAGCCGCCGGACCGCATCCATATCCTACAATAGTAAAGCATTTTCAAAGCTGTATAGGCAAAGAAGCAAGACAGCAGTGCATTGACAAGATAGGTAGACTTCCCGATATGGTTGTTGCCTGTGTTGGCGGCGGAAGCAACGCCATAGGCATTTTCTCGGGTTTCTACGATGACAGTGACGTCAGGCTTATCGGTGTCGAAGCCGGAGGAAGGTCTCTGGCGGAAGGCCAGAATGCAGCGACACTTGTAGCAGGAAGAGTGGGAATTCTCCATGGTTCGAAGGCTTATCTGCTTCAGAATAAGGAAGGCCAGGTTTATGATACCGAATCAGTAAGCGCAGGTTTGGATTACGCCGCTGTCGGACCAGAACATTGCCTTTTGAAGGACACTGGAAGAGCTCAGTATTTCGCCGCTCAGGATGAAGACGTTCTCGATGCCTTCGAAGCCCTGACCAGAAGCGAGGGAATTCTCCCTGCTTTGGAAAGTTCCCATGCTCTTGCGTATCTTATGACACATAAGAGCGAATTCAGTCCCGATACGATTGCGTTGGTAAATCTTTCGGGCCGAGGCGATAAAGACGTCTCTATAGTTGAAAAATACAGACCTTTGAAAAATAGTTCACACGAGCAATGCTGAATTTGGGATATATTTTATGAAAACATACAAAGAGACATTTTCTCAGTTGAATAGAGCCGCTTTGATACCATTCTTTGTTATAGGAGACCCTGATTTCGATACGAGCCTGCAAATTGTAAAAACAGCGATTGACTCGGGAGCTGATATCCTCGAACTCGGTATTCCTTTCTCAGATCCAATAGCAGACGGCCCCGCTATTCAGAAAGCGGACATCCGTTCGATGAAAAGCGGCATGAATATGACGCGGGCGCTGGAATTTATCGGACGTATTAAAGAATACAGAGATATCCCTATCGGATTGCTTATGTATTACAACCTTGTGTATCAATACGGGACGGAAAAGTTCTTTCGGGATTTTCATAAGTCTGGCGTTAACAGTGTGTTAGTGGCAGATTTGAGTATCGATGACGCAGATGAAATCCTGCAGCCTGAGCTTTCTGTGGGACTCGAGACTGTTTTTATGGTCACACCAAATACTGAAACAGAGCGAATGAAGCTGATTGCCTCAAAAACGACCGGTTTCATTTATACAGTTTCTGTTTTGGGAGTGACAGGCAGCAGAAATGAGCTTTCGAATCAGATTGAGGAACTTGTCGCCAGGTTAAAGCAAGTCACTGATGTCCCGGTATGCGTGGGTTTCGGGATCAGTTCACCTGAACATGCCGCAGCTATAGCTAATGCAGGGGGCAACGGTGTAATAATCGGTTCGAGAATTGTTAGTATTATCGAGAAGAACCTGGACAACAAAGAAAAAATTCATGAGGAAATTTCTGCATTCTTAAAGGAAGTCAGAGCTGCAATTCCCATTTATCAACATTGAGAGTAGCCTTTTCTAAGAAAGAAGGACCCATAATATTACTGTTCTTGCTTGACATTACCTTTTCGATTTGATATTTTAAAAAGTCAGATTTTTTATAAAATTCGGCAATAAATCTGAATAATTTTGCGTCTAAAATATAACTGACGAGTGAAATCGGGTGAATTATGCCCGAAAAAATGAAAAAAGTTACTGTTGGCTGGTTTTTTAGAGGCAAGATTATGAAGAATTTGAAGGATCGGGTTGTTTCTGTAGTAGTTATTTCTGCATTGTTTTTAGCAACATATGTGACAGCCGGATTCGCTTCGAATGACGTTGCGAAATGGCAGCCGGGTATGTTGTTTGTCGCAAGCTCACAGGGAAGGGAAATAAATGCGGAATTTGTCAAAAAGAGCATAAGTCTTTATCAAAGTCTGTCTGAAGACAGGAAAGTCGCTATAAAAGAGAAGATGATCAAAATGAGCCAGGACAGACAAAGAGACATCGAAACGGTTGCCCTGAAGATTAAGCAGTACAGGCTTGAGAAAACCAAAGAAAAACTGGTATCGAGTCGGGAAGCTCGGATCAACCGCCTCCAGGCTCTTCAACAGTTCGCGTTGAAGGAAAATGCTCCGTTGACTGCAAAAAGGTTTGAGAGAATAATCAGCTTGTACGAAGATATTCAGTCTCATAAGTCTTTGGAAGATAAGAGCTTAAAGGTGGAATAAAGAGCGTCTGAAGGAGTCGAACGCGCTTGTTTAAAATATTAAGATAAAGTGCTGACGCTAAAGAGGGCCCGTTATGATAAATAACAGGCGTCTGGATATAAGTAATATTGATTATTGAGGAAGGTTAGATTCTGAAAAGGATATAGGAAAGGTATAATATAGATCTGCCTGCTTTAACCTGCACGATTTATTTATAACCTTTTAAGCGTCTGTAGATGGTGATACAGTTCCTTGAGGAATCTTTAAGGCTAATTGCCCAGTGTGGGAGTTAGTTGTCAGTTAATCTTAACACTTTGTTTTGGAGGTCAGTATTATGAAGAGTTATCTATTTGCAATTGTTGCTGTAATAGCAATTCTCGCAGTGACTGTGTGCCTGGAGGGTCAGCCTGCCGGCGGCGGTGGTGGCCGTGGTGCCGGGGGATTCGGCGGAGCAATGGGAGGCAGAGGGGGCGGTGGATTCGGAATGATGGGAGGTCGCAGAGGAATGGTTATGTTGAGACCTCAAACTGCAGAACCCGCTATTGCAGCTATTGAAGAACAGGTTAAGAAACTCAAAGACCTCGTCGCTCAGAGCGGTAACATGATGGGCGGCTTTAGAGGTCAGGGCGGAGAAATGCCTTCACAGGAAGAAATGCAAAAAATGATGGAGGATATGCAGAAAAGGAGCGAAGCTACAACAGCAGCAATCGATGCCATTAATAATCAGCTTATGGTACTCAAAGGCGGCATGGCTCTGCAAAACGAGCTACAGGAAGACATTGATCAGCTCGAAGCGGTCAAGA
>JARRRJ010000228.1:0-4509 GCA_037380865.1 Sedimentisphaerales bacterium | reverse complement strand
TTTTGCCCTGGGGCGCAGAAATTGTAGACGGGTCTATTCTCGAAGACGCCTGCTTGTCCTCGAAATAACAGGATGAGCATTGGTGGCAATCTATTATCATACTTGCTTCTCAGTTGTCCGGGATTTGTCCGTTGATTTCGTACTCATTCTGTGCTTGCGATGTCTTACTCCCCTCGCTTTTTTGAGCCTTGAGACAATATTGGCGTTTACCCGCGACATGAATAATCCCACGTCTGCGGTAACTGCCTTGTCTGCAAAAGCGACACCGTTAAGAACCCGTACGATTTCAGTTGCATCCCAGAACTCGCTCGAAGAAGCTATACGCATGCCTTCCTCGCGTGTCAGTGATTTAAGAAACGCCGGAATACAACCGTCACGCAAGGCTCCGGCATAATCAACCAGCAACTCCTGAATTTCTCTGTTTATGTCAGACATTTTTATTCCCCTTATATCGTTATTCGTTTGTTGCTCGCACCTCTCGTTAACAGATAAGTCCAGACGAGTTGGACTTTTCTGACGAGCTTCGCAGCCGCAACCGGATCACGATCCTTTAGAATCTATCATTATTTCTTTTAACTTCAACATTGCCCTGAACTTAAGCATTTTCACAGCTCCGACTGTTGTTTTGAATTCGTTGGCTATTGCCCTGTTGGACATCCCTTCCATCCAGAGCTCGATGGCCCTTCGTTCTCTTGCCTTGAGCCTGCTTATTGCCTTGTAAAGTGCCTCGTTAAGCTCGACTTGAGACATCGTCTCAATTGCTCCCAGCTCAGGCCCGACAAGCTGACAAAGTCCTTCCTGTGATAAATGCAAATGTCTATTTCTTCTTCTATATACTTCTCTGAGCCTTCTGCGCATGTAGTACAGATAGACTGTCATGAGCAGTCCATGGTCATTTGATACATTTTCGAGATATTTCGGATTTTCCCAGATATCAGCGTAAACATCTTCCAAAACATCCTCACATTCTACTTCGTTGCCCAGGTATCGATACAAATACCTGATAAACGACTGGAAAGTAGCTCTGACAAAAGGCTCCATTGCCCGGCGACGCCTCTCATCATCTCCGGCGGTAAGTTCTTTCAAAGCATTCTGCAACTTTCTATCCATCATACTTCTATTCTGAGCCTGTGCTGCAATGATTCATATTGCCATGCCCTTTACCACATATAAAAGGCACGATTTCTGCCCTAAGTCACGAAAATTCTATACCAAAATCCCCCCTCCAGCAAGAAATATTGCCTTTTTGCCCCAAAAAATATAGGATGGACTTCAGCCAACGTTGTCATATAAAATCCACAGAGCACACGGAGAACTCAGAGAAAGTAACCAGGAATGAACACCAATAAACACATGAAAGTAGGATGGCGGTGTGATCCGCCAATAATGTAGAGTGCGATGTATCGCTCCCTTTTATTCCCGAATAAAAGGAAGATCAGAAAGGGCTTTCCTGCTATAGCGGAGTCAAGCTCGGTCATTCTGAGCGAAGTCGATGAATCTGTTTTAAACCGTAAATTTTATTCGAGTTTATTGGAGTTAATTCGTAATCACTTTGTTATAAGTTTGTTATAAGCATGCTTCGGGGGGAGTGAGGTTACATTCGAGCCATTGGTTGACAAGTATTTCGAAATCGTCGAGGTTGACTTTGCAGTCTCCGTTGAGGTCACCTTGTAAATTTTGGGTGCAATGTGCGGCTTCAAGGTCGCTCAACACAGTTGCGTAAATTTCCGTGTTCCCGTTTCTGCTGTCCTGCCAGACTATTGTTTGGCCGCTGACAGCCGGGTTGGTCTGGTCGTGGGTGTCTGTGGTGATTTGATATTCCTGTCGCGTGGTCATGTTGTATGCGTAAATGTCCCAGTTTCCGTTCCGATTGTCCTGCCATACGATTATGTTGCCATCTATGTCAGGATGCATTTCTTCCCAGGTACTTACTGAGATGGGGATTTCCACGGGATTATCAAGATCTGAAATATCAGCAGCATAAATGTCCCAGTTCCCGAAGGAGTTGTCCATCCAGACGATTGTGTCACCTGAAATTTGAGGACTTTCCTGGTCGCCTTCCAGGGTTGATATGGGATACTCGACAGGCTTGTTTTGCATCCATACGTCCGCTGCGTAGATGTCACTACTGCCTGAATAAGAATCCTGCCATACGACTGTATTTCTGTATATCGCAGGATTGCGCTGGTCGGCGTTGACATCCGAGACAAGGAATTCTCGCGGACTGTCCGGATAGGTGATATCTGCGCCATAAATGTCCTTGTCTACCTGGCCGGTTGGTCCGTCTTGCCACACAACTATGTTGCCATGAATTGCGGGATTCTGCTCGTCATTATTGGCAAGACCTGTTACGGCGTAAACGATCGGCTCGGTTGGATTGCTGATATCCGCCAAACGGATATCCCAGTCGGTGGAATCTTCGCTAACAAACAAATTCTGCCAGACAATGTAGTTTTCGAAAATGGCCGGATAAGTCTGGTCACTGGTCGCATCCCAGTGGAAGAAGGGCGGTTCACCCGGATTGTTTATATCCGCCGCGAGAATATCGTAGTCTTCATACTGAGAAATCAATTGCTGCCAGACGACTATATTGCCATAAATATCGGGATTTTCCTGGTTGTCTGTCGAAGGCGAGACTGCAAATTCAATTCTTTCACCAGCCGCAAACAATACTCCCTGTGACGTCACGAATAAAATAATGAATATAGCGAGCGTAGATTTCATCTTTTTGCTCCTGTGTATTTTTGAATGATTTACTCGCACTGTCATGCCCACGAAGGAGGGTATCCATTATCAATCGCAAAAATGGATTCCTGCCTTCGCAGGAATGACAGATAGCATTAAGGATTAATGATGCAGAAAATGTCCGAGTCCGGTTGAGCCTGCCAGGACAAAAAGAGCCGCGATTAAGACGCCTTCCTTTGTTTTTTGATGCGTCTGGTCGCTTGCCGAAGCCTGTTCAGCAACGCTTTTCGGATCTGCAGGCTGAAGCTTCTGAGTTCTGGAATCGAGGAACGCAATGGTTCCCGAGTTAATACTTATCGTATCCTGCTCATTCAGCAAAGCTTTATTTGGCTCGACCTTTTCAGGGATCGGATTTACCGGCACTGTTTGCGGCAGAACTTTATTAGGCTCCTCCCGCTTTGGTACCGCCGGCACCTGGGATTCGAGGTCATTTGTTTTCATTTTCGCGAGCAAATTCAGCAATATAGTAGCGGCTTCCTGGTTCTGGATGTCAAGGCTTGCTTTCTTCAGCGGAACTACGGCTTTATCAAGGTCGTTTATGCCAAGAAGCTGGTAGCCCAAAAGCAGCTGAAGATCAGGATCGAAACTGTATATATCCGCCTGTGCGGCAAGCGTATCGAGCTGGGACAAAAGCACATCTTCGCTCGCGTACAGGCCGCGGGGATAAAATACGCCTTGCTGATCCGGTTTGGCTTTGACAATCGCTTCTCTCAAAACTGCCGCGGCCTCGGAATATCTGCCTGCCGCGAAAAGAGCCTGGCTGTACGCAAATGGAAGCACCATGTCGTTGGGCGCAAGCGCCATTGCTTTTGCGAAATTTTCAACTGCCGCGTCATATTTGCCTGCTTCGAAAGAATTAACTGCTTCCTGGAAATAAGTATCCGCAAGAGTTTGCTCTGCAGGCTGCTGGGCCGGCTGCTGTGCTAAACTGTTATAATACTCCGAATTCGAAGGCTGGGTCGGGCTGTCACCATAGTAGTTGTACGTATAGTAATAGTTAACATCTGTGCCCACCTGCCTGGCTATTGGATAGTATCCATACCAGTAATAAGGATGGTATCCATACCAGTAATAGCGCAAGTAGTTGTAACTGTATGGCCAGTATCCGTTGAGACTCACGAACAGATATTTTCTCTGGTAATAAGGGAAACAATAGCCGTATGTGAACCAGAGACCCCTATTGTAGCAGACCGGATAACTGAATCGCGGCGTGATTGTCCTTCTGTAATAGCGATGGAAGCGATCATAATAGAGAAAATCACTGTGATAGGAATCTCTACTAATATAATCCCTGTCCCTGTATACTATATCTCTCGGCTCGACTGGGTCATAACGATGGACGCGGAGGTCTCGCCTGCCTGAGCCCAGAACATTTACTCTTGTTTCGTCGAGTGCTCTTGTTTGACTATCGGGATTAATCCTGCTTATCGTCGTCCTGTCAGGTAATTCACTGTTCGACCCGGGTCGTGCGTTATTGTCTATGGTTCTGCCCTGTTGGGCTCTCGATCCTTCGGTTCTTCTTTCGGTTCTGCTTCGTATATCTCCGACGCTTGAGCTTGAGCTTTCTCGCGATCCATTGATTCGCTGGTTCGAAGAGCCAGTTGTGCTTCTTTCTCTAATCGGACCGGCGATACTCGAATTATTTCTTTCCTCTATGGGCCGGGAGTTATCTGTTCTTTCTCTCGTTTGTGTGTTTTCACGACTGCGAGTTTGGCTATTTATGCTGGATCTGTTGGTGTTTTGCCTGTTATTCAGGCCTGCAGC
>JARRRJ010000227.1:0-4512 GCA_037380865.1 Sedimentisphaerales bacterium | reverse complement strand
AAGCAGATCAATTCGTCAGCCTATCATGGGACAATCTTCGAGAATGGGCCGGAAGCAAAATTGTCTCACGGGGTAAAAGTTATCAGCGACAAAAATTAGTATCGAAGCTGGTGGTTCTTGATAATGGGGATTTGCTCGCATGGGTTGACGGCACCCATAAATACGCCACAAAAGTAACAACCGACGAAGATGGCTTGCCGGAATCAACATGTACCTGTCCATACGGCTATAACTGTAAACATGGTGTAGCCGTTCTGTTGGAATATCTGGAGCAAGTCGAGAAGAATAAGAAAGTGCCTAAGGCCGCTAAAAAAGATGAACGACTTGCTCTTATTGACAATGATGACTGGGAGGACGACTTTGAAGGTTACGACGATGATGATGGCTGCATAGATGATTATGATGATTGTATTAAATATTCTCTGGCAAAAAAAGGCAAGGTAGAAATCGCTTCGTTTCTAAAGAACAAAACCAAAACACAACTCACTGACCTGATAATTGAGTTGGCGCATAAATTCCCCAGGATGGCACAGGAATTGACAGACCGCAATCAGCTTGCTTCGGGAAATGTAAAATCACTGATCACTCGTCTGAAAAAAGACATTCGTGAAATCAGCAGCGAGCCTGGCTGGCAGAATTATTGGGAGCATGAAGGATATACGCCCGATTACTCCCAGATACGTATAAAATTGGAAACTTTGCTCAAGGCCGGTCATCCGGACGAGGTACTAAAGCTGGGAAAGGAACTGATTGAGCTTGGTAACCGGCAAGTTGAGGAAAGTCATGACGATGGAGAAACCGCCACGGAAATAGAGGAATGTATGCCGGTGATTGTTAAGGCGCTGACGCAATCTTCTATGGCCAATGCGGACAAGCTGGCATGGGCTGTGGAGGTTGTTCTGAAAGATGATTATGATGTTTTCAATGCGTTTGATGAATATTTGGGACGCAGGCACGCCAAGGCGGACTGGAATATTCTGGCCGATCAATTACTGAGACAACTTAACCAAATGAAATGTTCCAATAGCCGGAGCGATTATCATCGGAATTACATGCGTGACCGAGTCAGTGATTGGGTTATGTACGCCCTTGAACAAGCCGGTAGAGAGGATGAAATTATACCACTTTGTGAGACTGAGGCTCAAAAGACCGCCAGCTATACCCGATTGGTAAAATACCTTATCGCAGAAAAAAGGTATATAGATGCCGAGCGGTGGATTCAGGAAGGCATTCAAAAAACTGAAAAGGAATTACCCGGAATTGCGTCCGATTTACGAAACAGACTGAAAGAAATACGAACTTCGCAAAAAGACTGGATGGCCGTGGCAACCATGCAAGCCGAAGAGTTTGTTCGTCATCCCTCACAAGAAACGTTTTTGGCATGTAAAACAACCAGTACAAAAACGAAAAGCTGGCCAAAAGTTCGAGAGCATCTTATGACTTATCTGGAGAAAGGCGAATTACCCTGGAAGCAAAAGGTCTGGCCGCTTGGAAAATCCGATCAAGTCAAGCCAGAAAGGTCGTACCGCAATACCTTCCCAATGACGGATGTTCTGATCGACATTGCCATTCTGGAGAAAAAACCGGAACAGGTACTTTTCTGGTATGATCAATCCCAGAAAGACAGGCATAGCTGGGTGGGGATGGGGGACGACCGGATCGCTGCGGCCATTCAGGATCATGCACCGGAGCGGTCAATTGCTATCTGGAAAACAATCGCCGAAGGATTTATCAATCAAACGAAGCCCAGTGCCTACGAACAGGCCGCCGGTTATCTACGGAAAGCCGAAAAAGTCATGAAGCAACAGAAAAAACTGACCGAATGGAAAAGTTATTTAAATGGTCTTCGAGAACAACATGCCAGAAAAAAACGTTTCATCGAAATCCTGGACCACTCCGACGGCAGGCCGATCATAAGCAAAAAACGATAACCGGTTCTCGACATCATTTCATTCATACAAATGGGATAAACAAGAAAGGGATTTTGATGGGATTGCCGGAGTGTGAAGAAATCACTTTCACTCGCGAAGAATTTTATGAGGTTGTGTGGAGCAAGCCCGCAACAAAGAGTGCTGCGGAATTGGGCTGCTCTGATGTAGCCATTGCGAAAGTATGCAAATCCTATAAAATACCCAAGCCCCCTGTGGGTTACTGGGCCAAACTTCAGCATGGCAAAAAAACAAGAAAAGCTGCTCTTCCTAAATGTGATGAACCAGAAATACAATCTCTGACATTTAGCAAATATCCGAAGAAGGATAAATCCATTGCCGTTGAACCACTCCCTGAATTTGATCAGGATATCATCCAGATACTTGAAAAAGCCAAGAAACTTCCTCCCATGCAGGTATCCACCCGTCTGAATCACCCCCATCCTCTGATTCAAATTACAAAGAATGCCCTGGGGGGCTGTCGTCACGAAGAACATGGTTTGTTGTATTGTTATAGGTATGATAATCAAAATACACTAAATGTATCGGTCAGCCGGAATTCTCTTACTCGAGCGCTGTGTATTATGGATGCAATCATCAAACGAATCGAACAATTTGGAGGGAAGGTAGAAATACACGAACATCGCTGGCGAGGGATGACAACCGAGGTTATTATTGCGGGAGAGCAAGTTGGAAGCCTAAGACTTCGTGAAAGATACAACCAGCATCGGGTGGAGAAAAAACCCGGTGAAAGATATTCATATGACCGCATGACATACACTCCAAAAGGGATGCTTGTTTTGGAATCGGGTGTGTCGTATCTGGGTTCGGCTTACTGTCAGGATACCGCTCAAAAATATCGGTTGGAGGACCGGCTCGATAAAGTGCTCATAAATTTTATCAAAGAAGCCGGGCTCATCCGAATCAGACGACGGAAAGAAGAAGCTGCCAGACTTCAGCGGGAAGCAGAAGAAAAAGAGCGAATTAAGCGGGAAGCAGAACTCCAGCAGCGCCGGGAAAAACTCCAGTCGAAACAAAAACAAGAGCAGGATCGCATCAATGAACTTATGCGGAATGTGAATGGATGGCGACAAAGTCAGGATATTCGTGCTTTTCTTGAGGCGGCAAGACAATTTATACTCCAAAGAGACGGAAAACTCCCGGAGACGGGACAAAACGCAGAATACTTTATTTGGGCAGAAAAGCAGGCTGATCGATGCGATCCTTTCAAGCTGAGTCCCCACTCGGTGTTGGATGAATCAATCTGAAATAGCTCTGTAAGCTCTGAAATGAGCGTAATTTTTCTGGCACGCCGATGATCTGCTAAGTTAAGTTGTGCCTATTTACGCAAGAAATTCTTCTGTTTTTTTCCTGTGTTCTTGCTATACTCTGATTATCTCGTAGAGGTCTGGATCAGTGCTCCTATCGCCAACTTTATATGGTCGGGTAGCTTGGGCCATTTATTGATAAGCTCTTTCAGATCATCGGGTGAAATTTTGTGCACACATTTAGCACACTTTTGATGCAAAAAAGTGTCAGAAGCGTGTTCTGGAAGTGTAAGCTTTTGTTCGAAATCAGTAGTTTGCGGTTTTTCGTAAGCGCCTGTATATTCAAGACTTTGTGCGATTTCTGTTGCACTTTTGTCAGTGTTCTGTAATAATGTGTTCGGAGCATCTAATGGGATTCGAATCCCCCCGCCTCCATTACTCTGAAATTGATGTAACCTGTTTTCTATAAGCAAGTTACTGTTTTTTACAAAAGTGAACAATTCCACTTTTTTACACACGTTTAGCACACTTTATCCTTTCTTATCAGTCAAAGTTTGATCCTGGCCATCTACTTAATTGTTAAAATCTGTGTTAGTACCAGCCTGCTTATCCGCCAGAATAGCCAGTGGATTTACTTATACAAGCAGCCTTTCTCTGGGAATTTCGACAATCAGGCTTCAGGTTGCACGTAATCAGGCGGAACAAAGCCTGAAGGAAAGTCAGCACAGACTAGGTCTTGCATTGCGGACCGGAAGAAGCGGAGCATGGGATTGGGACCTTCTTACTGAAAAAGCATGGTGGTCGCCGGAGATGTATGAACTCTGGGCAGTCAAATCTGGTACAGAAATGAACACCGAAAATTCGATGGTTTTTATTGACAGCCGTGATAGAAGTCATGTTAAGGATTATATAAAGAAATGTATAGCTGAAGGTAAGGATTTGCAATTTGAGTTTCGTATTTCTCATCCCGATCTTGGTGAACGGTGGATGGAGGCATTCGGTCACACTATTTATGACGATTCGGGACGTGCTGCACGCATTATAGGCATAATGCTTGACATTACAGAACGAAAGAAAATGGAAGAGGAGATTGCAAGATCGAACAAGGATCTCGAGCAGTTCGCCTATGTAGCAAGTCATGATTTGCAGGAACCTTTACGTGCGGTAGCAGGATTTGTAAGTCTTATCCAGCGTCAGCTCCAGAAATCTATTAATGAAAAAACGAAAGAGTACATGAAATTCACAGTCGATGCCGTGCACCGGATGCAGGCACTTATAGACGGATTGCTTGAATATTCGCGAATTGACACTCGCGG
>JARRRJ010000226.1:0-4517 GCA_037380865.1 Sedimentisphaerales bacterium | reverse complement strand
AGGGATGGACACATATTTTTATCTCCTAAGAATCTTGTTGAACTGAACTTTGTCAGAAAACACGGAAATCTGAGATTTATTTCACTTGACTTTTGAGCCTCAAATGTGGTATAAATTGCTTATAGGTTGTAGAAACCTGCTTTTTTTAGAATTGAGGAGTGCTGATATGATTTTATTGGTCGGCCGGACCGGACCAATAGGGCGTTATCCTGTCTTTTTCTGTGTCAAAGAAGAAATTACTCCCCAAGCAGATTATAGGACTTTGGTGTTTGAGTCCTTACGAACTCTGTAGGAACTAGGAACAAGAGCAATTGCCACGTGTATTTGCATAGTCTGATATATGCAAAATGTATCGATAATTAGTTTCGTTTATTCATCAAGGGAGGTTGATCATGAGTAAGAAATTGGTTTATCTCATCACTCTTGTCATGATGCTTTTTTCTTCGCTGACTCCTACACTCCTTGCTGCAGACGACGGACTTGTAGGTTGGTGGAAGCTTGATGACGGATCCGGCACGATTGCCAAAGATTCTACAAGCGCAGGTAATAACGGCACTCTGAACGGTAATCCTCAGTGGGTTGAAGGGATGTTAGATGGGGCTCTGCAACTCGACGGGACAGGTGATTATGTTGACTTGCCAATCGGCGAAGTCATCGCTTCGCTTGATAGTTCCTGCACATTTACGTGGTGGGTTAATTACAGCGGCCTCGGTAATAACTGGCAGCGTATGTTCGATTTTGGAACAGGAACTGGATCCAACCTTTTCGTCTCACCCAACGGAGGCGCAGCCGGTGTCTACTGGTGTACTTGTACAGGTGCGGGAGCCGGACTCGTTGAAGTTGTTGCAGAAGAGGAGCTCCCAACTGGCTGGCACCATTGTGCACTGGTCATCGACGCAGAGAACGAGATATTTACGTTACTTCTCGATGGCGTTGAAATTCAGAGCACACCCAATGCGGCATCTACGCCGAGCGGCATGGGCGAAACAACCAATAACTGGCTTGGTCGGTCGCAATACGATGTTGATCCGTATTTTAACGGGACATTGGATGATTTTCGAATCTACAACAGGCTTTTAACACCCGAGGAAATTATTGAGGTTATGAAGGGTGGACCAACAGATATTGCCTCGAATCCGGATCCGAAAATCGGAGACGATGACGCGGCAAGAGAGCCGGTCCTGAGCTGGAAACCGGGAATGTATGCCAACACACATAATCTGTTTTTAGGAACTGATTTTAACGATGTTAATGATGCAACTACAGCAAATCAGCTAAACGCAGCTTTATTCGAAGGCCTTGACGTCAACAGCTGTGAGCCGGGCAGACTGGAATTTGGTACCGTTTATTACTGGCGCGTCGACGAAGTCAACGCTCCGTCCAGCCCGGGCACTCTTCGGGGAGACATATGGAGCTTCACAGTCGAACCATTTGCCCGCAAGATTCCGGCGTCAGATATAAATGCGAGCGCATCAGGGAGCTACGGAGCCTATAGTCCGACTGACACTATAAATGAACGGGGACTGGATCCGAACCACATGGATCTGCATTCGAATGGTCAGCCCACGATGTGGCTCAGCAATCCAGGGGCGCCGAATAGCGTATGGATTCAGTATGATTTCGAAAAAGTCTACAAACTCCACCAGATGCTTGTCTGGAACTACAATTATCCCATGCTGCTTAAAGCAGGTTTCAAGGATGTTATAGTCGAATATTCCGTTGACGGCGAGACCTGGGTTGAAGTGCAGGATGTGCCGCAGTTCGCACAGGGAGACGGAACAAATGCCTACAAATATAATACTGTCGTTGACTTTGGCGATGTAGTTGTGAAATCCGTTCGTATTAAACAACAGACAAACTGGGGAATGCAGGTTTCCGGTCTCAGTGAAGTCAGATTTACATACATCCCTGTCTGGGCAAGCAAGCCGAAACCTGAGGATGGGGCAGTCAGCGTTTTCTGGAATAAAACTCTTACATGGCGTCCCGGAAGAGAAGCTTCACAGCACAATATATATATCAGCACTGATGAACAAGCAGTAATAGATGGGACAGTTGATCCTCAGACAGTCAGTCAGGCGAGTTATGCTCCCTTGTCACTCGCGCTTGCAGCGGAATATTATTGGCGAGTTGACGAAGTCAACAATTCCGAAATGCCTTCTTTATGGGCTGGCGATGTCTGGAGCTTCACTACCGAAGGCTATATCACTGTCGATGATTTCGAGGACTACAACAATACCCAGCCTTATACCGTCTGGGACGTCTGGATTGACGGGCTTACTGATACTACTTACGGCGGCTCGCGAATGGGTAATGAATATGAGCCGTTCTGTGAGGAAAGCATCGTTTACGGCGGCGCGCAGTCTGCGCCTCTTTATTACAACGTCACCAGTGCGGCCAAGTCAGAAGTTGTCGCAGATACGTCTGATCTTAAGATTGGCAGTGACTGGACGAAAGGTTCGCCGGAAGTGCTGGTTCTGTGGTTCTATGGTAACGCCGGCAACTCGGCTGATAAGCTTTATGTTAAGCTCAATAATTCGAAAGTATACTATAATGGTGACCTGCTCAACCTGACCCGACCAGCATGGTGGCAATGGAGCATCGATCTTTCAGAGTTCAACGTCAACCTGGCGAGTGTTCAGTCAATTACAATAGGACTTGAGAAAGTCGGTTCAGGTGTGGAAAGTCACATCTTGATTGATGAGATTCGATTGTATAACGAAGCTCCGCCTGTTCCGACGGAAGATATCTGGATTGAAGCTGAATCTGTCACTCCGACTGCGCCGATGCAAATTGTTAATGATGATGAAGCGTCGGGTGGAAAGTGCATCGGTACGGTAAACGGATCTGGAGACAGCACGACAGGTCCGGCTACTCCTGCCGGTACTGCTTCATATAGCTTTAATGTTGCTGGCGGGGATTACAGGATTGAGATCAGAGTTAATACGCCGGATGGTTCAGGTGATTCATTCTGGATTCGCTTCCCCGACGCTACCAATGTCGCTCCGGGAACTAATGCCGCCAATCCCGGCTGGATACTGTTTAACGATGCAGGACCCGGAGACGGATGGGAATGGGATGTAGTTAACAGCGACGTTGATAACACTCAGGATGTTACGGTCACCTTACCTGCAGGATCCAATACGATGCAAATTTCCTACAGGGAAGACGGTGCTGAGATTGATGTCATAAGGATTATGAGTGTTGATGAATAGTGCTTCTGTAACGGCGTCTGTCACAGATAGCCAGTAATTAAGCAAGACGCCTGCTTTCTCGTTTTGGCAGGAAAACAGGTGTATTTGCCCTTGTTTGCTGTTTGCATAGCAGTGAACCTGGCAGTGCTTGAAAGGGACGATGCCGAATAAAATGTAAATATTTTTAGACAATGTAAGAAAGGTTTGTCGTAACACAGCAATTAACGATGTTTGTGTATATTATATAGTTTTGTGTAGGAGGTTTATTATGTTTAAAAAATTTGTGTGTTTAACTTCGTTTATTTGTGTGTGCGCTGTATTCGGGAGTGCGCAGGCTCAACTGAAGATAGATTTCGGCACAGTAACCAGCCCTCTTGAAGACGGGTATGAAGCATATACCGCAACTAACGAAGTGTCCAATACGTTTACAGCGCAATCGTTCGATGCATTCGGCGGCACAGTAACCGTTGCCTTGTCATGGCCGTCCAATGCGCCGGCTGCGGCCAAACAGATGTGGGACCGTTCCACCGATGGTCGGTATGCCTATACCGGTGAGCACGAGCCCCTCATCCAGGACTGGACTGGGACCGATGGCCGTGAGGCTAACGCCAATCCCTTCACTCTGACTCTCAGTGGTCTGCCCACAGGCATATATTCATGGTTATCTTATCACCATGATGGCATAGATCAAACTGGTGAGTTTTCCGTCACGGTCAGGGACGCATCCGGTACGGCAACCACAGAAAATGTGGAAATTACGAATTCGGCGGGAGGGGACAATGTTACTGATTTCGAGTCTGTGAGTACGTTCACCACGCAGTTCACAAGCAATGGCACAGATGACGTGGTCCTGGAATTTACAATTACCTCCTCCACTTCCAACCTAGCCACCGCTTTCTTTGTGATGAACGGCTTCGAGATCGACCTGCTCACCGATCTGAACATAGCTCATGGCCCAAGTCCCGCTGATAAAGATACTGATGTTTTACGAGATACAGTTCTCAGCTGGATTCCAGGGAAATATGCGGAAACGCATAATTTATTTTTAGGAACCGATTTCAATGATGTAAATGACGCTACCGCGGCAAGTCCGCTAAGTGCAGATTTCATCGAAGGTCTGGATGCCAATACCTATGAACCGGGCAGACTGGAGTTTGGCACGACTTATTACTGGCGTGTCGATGAAGTAAATGCTCCGTCAACTCCGGGTGCCTGGAGAGGCGAAGTATGGAGGTTTGAAGTCGAACCCGTCGCCTACAAGGTTCCCGCGTCGGATATAAAAGCCAGCGCGTCAGGAAGCTATGGGAATTATGATCCGAACGATAC
>JARRRJ010000225.1:4545-5932 GCA_037380865.1 Sedimentisphaerales bacterium | reverse complement strand
GTAGCCGCGAACAAAACAGCGAGTCCGATGTAAAGATATGCGAGTATTCGCAGGCCGCTCTCGAGCCAGAACGGAACGGAAACTGGTTTGAGCAAAACCATTTCCTGTATTGCGCCGAGAGGACAGACGCTCGAACAAAATGTTCTTCCGAAAAAAAGAGTGAATACGAGCGGCAGGAGAAAGAAAATCAGAACGACTATCGGGATTGCATACAACGGATCGAAAAACGATGCAGTGACATTTTGAATCGAGCCTATCGGGCAGATGCATCCTTTGCGCCAAAAGCCGAAGTAGAGAAGAGAAAAAATCGTCAGGCCGAAAATAGCTTTCCTGCTTCGCTTCTTCAATACAAGATATGTTGCAAGACCAAGCGCACCTAAGAGCACAGCTGAATCCAAATATTCGTAAATTCCCGCGCGAGGCTGGGGAGTTGTTGTCTGCGGAAGTTCGTAGCCGCTCTCGAACTCGGGGGGCGGAAATCGCTCCGCGGCAATCACGACGGGGCCGCAGAAAATCCACACTGCGGCTATAGCGATTACAATGTTCCTGAAGCGAACCATCAAGCGTTGTCCACCTTTTTAAGAAGATAAGGTCTGTTGGCGGGAACACGAACGAACGCCTGTGACGGGCACGCTGCCGCGATTGCGCATTCGTTGCAGTTCAGACAGCGGTCGTGACGAACCTGGAGAAAAAATGACCCGTTGCCGAATGTGTTGCAGCCCTTAACGCATTTGCCGCACCCAATGCAGAGCGATTCGTCTATGTTGTATTCGTAATACGGGTCCTCGACGTATTTTCGCTCAATCGCGCCGGTCGGGCAAAGTTGGTTTTCCGCTCCCTCGTCTATCGCATAGGGGTTAGGCTCGAAGAATCCGAAGCAAATTTTGCAGTAGCCGCAAATCGGGTAAACCTGCACGCACTTGACAGCGGAATCCTCAAGCACGCAATACGTCGAGCAATTCTCGCACGCGACGCATTTATATGGATCAATCTGCCAGACCTGCGGCTTGTAGCAATTGACGAACTGACTGCAGCCTGTGCATGGCCCGTCCTCGATGCACCAGCCTTCCTTGACCAGTCTGTGCCTTTTAGCTAACGCAATTCCCCCTATGGCGCCAAAAGCTCCCAAAGCGGCGTAACGCATCGTCTCGGCAAGAAATTGCCTTCTGTCGGGCTTCTTTTCGGGTTTCTGAGCCATAACCTGCCTTTTTCATCCTACGGAGAACGGATATAGAACATATTTATGCTGTATGCTCTACGAAAACCTCACAAGTCGGTTCGCAAACACAGCTTTTTTTCAATTTTAAGCAAAATCCAGCATAACAATTATTCTCCAATTGGGCAATATTTTACAAACACAGCCGCGTCCCGAGGCGATTTTTCCAGG
>JARRRJ010000225.1:0-4527 GCA_037380865.1 Sedimentisphaerales bacterium | reverse complement strand
TGACACTACCCTTATTAATATAGCAGGACTTCTCTTTATAAGAGGGGAAAGAGACCGGATAAGCCGGGGATATCGGGGTCGGGCTCGTATCCCCGGCTGATTATTGAAAACCTTCGTATATTTTTATTGATTTAGCAGGTTGTCGAACTAAAATGGATTAAGTCTCGACCTGGCGGTGTTTTTAATCTTATGTTGCATGAAAGGGAAACTGCTTTTTTTCATGGAATGTATGTGAGATGATAAAGCGAAAAGGATTCATCCCGTTAGAAAGAACTACCTGTATCAGTCATGAAATTCTTATGAGATATGGTAGTTCGGTAAAACAGAAACTCAAAAGATATACTTTTCTCACGGGTTTCACATTAATCGAGCTTTTAGTGGTTATTGCTATTATCGTGCTTCTCATGGCAATCCTCCTGCCTTCGCTTCAGAGAGCCAGGAACCAGGCCAGAGCGGTTGTCTGCCAGTCTAATTTGCGCCAGTGGGGAACCATTTTTGCCATGTATGCGGCAGGTAACCACGGCTATTTCGTTCCTTTCCTGGGAGATGCAGTCTGGTTGATACGCGGTTCACACATGGAAGAAGACGACCCGAATATAGTGCCAATGAGTACCTACGTTAATACGAAAGGCCTCGGCTGCTGTCCCTCGGCTACAAAGCCGGCTGAGGGACAACCTCAAGGCCTTAATCTCGTTTCAGGTTCCGCGCAAGCTTCTTACAGGCTGGAATTTGTTCCCGGCTCTACGTACAGGGCGTGGCAGGTAACCAGCCCTGCGCCTTTATTTCACGCAAGCTACGGTTTCAATGTCGAACTGTTCAACCCGTCTCCACCCGGTAATCGTCCAGGCAAAGATGCCGAGACCGTGAAAAGAGCATACAGGTTTCCGGTCTTGCTCGATTGCGCGTCATTTTACGGTCACCACGATCCGCCTCAATCGTGCAATTTCTGCATTAACCGGCATGATGGGGGAATCAATGGTCTTTTCATGGATTGGTCTGTAAGGAAAGTCGGCCTTAAAGAACTCTGGACATTGAAATGGGATGAGACCTTCCCCACGGGAGGGCGGTGGACGTTAGCGGGAGGTGTGAAGCCTGAAGACTGGCCGGAATGGATGAGGGGATTTAAGGATTACTAACGGAGTCATTTTAGGGAAAATATTCTGACGATGTTTTTTATTGTGTCGAGGACTATTATTCTGCCTGTGGGATCAACTGCGACGTCGAATCCTCCCATCTGGCATTCGGCCGGGGAGTCGCAGATTTCTGCTTTTCCGCCTTCTATCAGTTGCGCGGGTCCTGCTGCTACACCGACGAATTTGCCTGAAGCGTCATAGACTTTAACTCTCGTCAAGCCTTTTTCACTTGTAATGAATTTGTCGTCTGCTCCGGATGGGTCTTCGCCTTTGAGGATTGCGAAATTGACGGGATTGCAGCAGCCGCAGAAGCCTTCGATGGCGTTGGAATATTCGCCCCACGAGAACTCGAGGTCGCCCGCGAAAGTGTATGCTTCTATCTTCTGCTTTCCCGGATTTACTACGCGCAGCAGGCCGTCGCGCGCAATCGCGAGGTCGAAGTATGGACTTGGTATTACAAAACCGGGGATGTTCCTGCTTTGGTCCTTTTCACCGATTTTATTTATGATGCTGCCGTTTTTGTCGTAACGAATTACCACTCGATTTCCAGCATCAGCCGCGAATACATCTTCATCGGAAACAGCGATACTGGTCAAGACGGTATTCTCTCCGAGGCTTTGCCACGTTTTGGACAGCTTTCCGACTCGATAAATTTCGATGTGGTCTTTCATCCCGACATAGATCGCCGTGTTGTTTCCATCGTTTTCAATTGCCAAACATCGCGGCTCAGACTTAAGCGCGACTTCATCGAGCTTCATGCCTGTATCGTCGAATACCCTGATTGCACTATCGCCTGCGACGTAAATGGCTCCATTGTCATCGACTGCCACGGCGTGTGTTATGGAAAATCCCGTTTTTATTGGTGTCGTGTCTTCCTTGTAGATTATGAGATTGGGATCGACCTTGGAGAGTTCATCGATATTGTATTCGAAATCGGAGCCGAGCTGGCCGCCGCCTTTTTTCCCGGTTGCATCGAATTGCAGAACAGCGATAATCCCGATTATGCAGACAATGCTTATCAAGACCCCCACAATCACCTTTGTATCAGCCGTCCCGGAACGAGTATTCATAAAAACCTCAGGATACTTAACTAACATATTTCTTAATACAATTGATTATACAAAATAAAACCAATTTGTTCAAAAATGATTGCATTTTATTTAAAAATTTGAATATTATGTTTATATCAGTTTTGGAGAATATTATGGCAGAAAGAATGCAAAAAGATCAAGCTCATAAACTTGTTGACAAAATGCCTGATGATTCGACATGGGATGGTCTTATTAACGAAATATATGTGCGTGAGGTTATCGACCAGGGTCTTGAAGACAGCAGAAAAGGCAGAACAACAGACGTTAGTGATGTTAGAAAGAAATACGGCTTAACACAATGAAAGTCCATTGGACCGACACAGCCCTCCGTCATCTGGATGCAATCTATCATTTTATAGCACAGGATTCCCCGCCTTATGCAAAACGCATGGTAGATCGTTTAACTCGGCGATCTCAGCAGATAAGCGAGTTTCCTTTTTCGGGAAGGTCGGTTCCCGAGTACGAAATGGAACAAATCCGTGAAGTTATTGAAGGGCCGTATCGCATTATATATTACTCAAACTGACCGATCCACACTGCCATTCCCGCGCAGGCGGGAATCCATTTAGGTATCGAGACAGTGGATTCCTGCCTGCGCAGGAATGACATATTGGGTTTAAATTATTACATATCCGCCAGTTATATAATAAACATCTCCAAAATCGGTCAGTTTGAGTATATTACATAAAAACCGATCAGATTGACATTCTTGCAGTTTTGCACGGCGCGCAAGACATAAAGATTTAACTCTGCCAATATTTGTATGGCTTGAAGCTAATCATCTCAAGTTCTGCGGAGCTTAAATGCGTCGGCTCCGCCGTTTATTAGGTGGACCAGGGGTTCTGGTCTGTCGAGTCCTTCGACGAATTTTGGTCTGGCTAACCATGGTGTGACGCTTAAGACGTTTGTCAAATCCATCCAGTACTGTAACCTGGCAACAGGCAAATTCCACGTCATGTGAAAATGATTGGCAGGGGGGTATTGCTTGTATTCAATCATGCTCGCGTATTCCGGCACAACAAAAGTGTGCGGCCAGGTCGGAGTTGTCAAGTCACACATTGCCTGTGCGAGTTTCTTCGGCACTTCTGTTGTATGCGCCTGGTCCCAAATCATGCTGAACAATCCCGAAGCGCTGGAGTACGCGAGACGTGCCGCGATTCCTTCGATTCCCGGAGGCGTCATAAATGTCACTGAGTTCCCTCCTCCCGGAAAGTAGCCCGGGTCCGCGAGAGGCATAATTACATTGCTCATTATCTCTTTTACAGAAGCGCCGGGCATCGCGGCCCAGTCGAAAGATGCGCTGCCTGAATTGTCACCATCTACCAGACCCTTTTGGAGCCAGTCTGCGTTTTTGTCAAGTGACTTTATTCCGATTCTTTTTGCGAGGTCCTTGATTTCGCTCGCTTCCCAGACTTTCCTGAAATCCATAAACAAAGGCGGATTTCCGCCTGAAAGATATGTCATAAAGAGCATTGTCAAAAGTCCCTGAACGTCTGCTTCGGTAGCGAATGGCAGGGGGGCTTTTTTGCCGTCATGGTCGAACGTGCTGTTAAAAAACGATTCCATCGCATCTGCTGCGGGAAGGGGAATTCCTCGCATGTCGGAGCCCCATTCGAGCTGGCTCATGAATCCGCCTCCGACTGAGTTCAAATCGGAGAGAAGGTCACGAACTATTAAGTACATAGCCAGGGACATATTGAAACGCCCGCTGTCAGCTTCGTCGCGAAGCTCGAGACGTTTTCCCACATATTTATCTATCCAGCTTCGCAGTTCCTTGAGTTCGTTCTTGTCGTAAGCTTTTTTGTTGAGCATATCAGATAGGAGCTTCATATCGAGACGTGTGATTTCAAGACCGAAGATGTTTCTCGTCGGGATAATATGCGCCAGCGCAGTTTCCATTCCCATCGAGTCGTGTCCGAATATCACAACCCTGCGTCCGCGCAAAGCGACAGCTGCTACAGCTGCGTAACACCAGTCTATCAGAGCCTTTGCTGTCTGGTGTGTCATTTGAGGATGTGCGCCTGTGTCGGGCCATGTCCCCACGTTTAATGTCACTAACTTTCCGTATTGACTTATCGCGCCGCTCACTGCGTGAGCATAAACAACGCCGGGACGCGGGCCGCTGTTACCGCACGTTATGTTGAAAGGTGTATCCGGCGGAAATTGCTGAAGCAGTGATATCGAGGTAAGCTGAGGAAACGCCCACGTGTCAGGAACGCAGACCAGTATATCGACGCCTGCCTGGCGAAATTGCTGCGCGACAATATCAGCCTGCGGCTCACCGTCAACCAGGACTGTGGAAT
>JARRRJ010000224.1:0-4532 GCA_037380865.1 Sedimentisphaerales bacterium | reverse complement strand
GTCAGTATGAAAGTGTCTTCAAAGGTCGGGGGATGCAATTCGACGAAGTACGCGAATATACTCCCGGTGACGATATAAGAACGATAGACTGGAATGTCACTGCGCGGACGGGAAAAGCATACATTAAACGATTTGTCGAAGAACGTGAGATGACAGTAGTTTTCGCCGTTGATTTGAGCGCTTCGGGTGACTTCGGAACAGTTAATAAAGCTAAAAATGAGCTTGCGGCGGAGTTTTGTGCAGTCATGGCTTTCGCGGCTGCGAAAAATAATGACAAAGTTGGGCTCTTAATCTTCTCCGACAGAATCGAATTGTATATCCCGCCCAAAAAGGGAATCAGTCACATGCTCAGGCTAATTCGTGAGCTTTTGTATTTCAAAATGCCCAAAAGAAAAACCAACATCAATGAAGCTCTGGATTATCTTGCAAAAGTCATACGGAAAAAAGCGACTGTTTTTCTTGTATCTGATTTTATAGAAACCAACTTCAAGAAATCACTCAGCTTGCTGAATAAAAGACATGATGTAATCGCAGTATCAGTTCGAGACCCTGCGGAAATCGTGTTACCCAACATAGGATTAATCGAGTTTACCGACGCAGAGACAGGCGAGCTTATCCTTGTCGATACGTCAGCAAAAAGATTCAGGGACCAATACAGCGACTCGACGTCGCGGCAGACAGACGAATTGAGAAACACGTTCAGATCAATTAATGTTGATTGTATTAATATTAGTACCGATAAACCTTACATTCAGGATTTGGTGAGATTTTTTCACATGAGGCATAAACGCCGATAAATCTACGAGAAAACTTATGGAAAATAAACTTGATTTTTCGTTACCTGAAAAGAAAGCAAAGACTTCTTTTGCAGCATATGTTTCAATAATTCTGCTTTTAATATTAATAGGTTTAACTTCAGTAAATATTTTCGTAAAGCCTCCAAAAAAAGCATTATCATCTGAAAACACTGCAACATCTCTTACTCCCGAGCAAATGAAAGACCTTGCGTCAAAGTTAGCATCACGCAGTTTATATACAAGAGCTGCAGGTCTATGGCAGGAATATCTGGCAAACGCGGCACTTTCCGACACAGAGAGAGCCACGGGATTGTTTCAAATAGCTTCGCTGTATGAAAAAGCAAATAAGTATGACGAAGCTATCGAGTATTTTTATCGAAGCGAAACAGTCGCAAAAGTTGCTGATCTTGAGCCTCAACTGAATGTCCATATAAAGAATTGTTTTGAAAAGCTCGGCAAATTTTCAGAACTTCGATACGAATTGATGGACAGGACAAGTTTCAACAAAGAAGAAAAAGCCGGCTCCGAAGTTATCGCGGAGATCGGTCCTGAAAAAATAACACAGGCTGACCTCGATGCCTTAATCGAGCAGACTATCGATATGCAGCTTGCTCCTGTCAAATCGTTCATGACAACGGAGCAATTGAACGAGCAGAAGAAACAGCTTCTCGATCAATACAAAACTCCTTCTGCAAAAAGCCAGTTCTTACAATCATGGCTCGCGCAGGAAATATTGTATCGCGATGCATTGGAGCAGGAATTGCCAAAGCAATCGGATATTAAAACTCAATTAGACCAAATGACGCGGCAGGTGTTAAGTCAGCAGCTTATGAACAGAGAACTTGCTGATAAAATAAACGTCACTGAAACCGACCTGCAAACATATTATCAGGCGAACAAGGATAAATATGTTGAGCCTGCTAAAAAAGATGATCCGAATTCGGTTCCCCGGCAGAAGACTTTCGACGAGGTAAGAGACCAGGTGACATCGGAGCTTATAAACAGTAAGAGCAGGGATGTTCAGCAGGCATATATAAAGCAGTTGATGGATAAATATGATGTTATCATTCATACGTCTGTATTGACTCCGGCAGTTCAGGATAGTAATGATAGATAAACTAAGACAACATAATGCTCAGATATTGTTGGTTTGTACACTTGCACTAAGCTTGCTGCTTGTCAGCGCAGGTTGTGAGAAAAATAAAGACAATACAAGCGGCAGGAAAGTATTCGAGATAGATAAGGAATACGAGCGGGGACCTTTGACTGCTCACGTTCGTATAGATAAGTCCAAAATAACAATCGCAGACACCGTAACACTCGAACTCGAAGCGAGCATTAGTTCTGATTACGATGTTAATATGCCCAGAGTCGATGATATTCTTAAAGACTTTGGAATTGTCGATTGGAAAAATCTCGGTGACAAGCTCGATGAAAATAATAATGTCGTAAGTACATATCAATATCGGCTCGAACCTTTTCTTTCTGGCACTTTTTCCATACCAGCCTTCACGTTTGAGTTCCACGATGTAAATAATCCTCAGGAAAATCAATATAGATTGACAACGGAGCCTGTGGACATTGAAGTTACATCTCTTTTGGGTGACCAGCGAGCTAATTTAACAATTGCAGACATCGAAGGCGTAGTTGCTATGCCCAAACGACCTTCCTATATGTGGATATGGATTTTATCCGCCGCTGTGATAATTGTTGCTGCGGGAGGAACTATAATTTATTTCAAACGCAAACGTGTAAAGGAACTTGTAAGAATCTTCAAGCCTGCGCACGAAATTGCTTACCAACGTTTGCGCGTGCTCGTTGGACAGAACCTTATCGAAGCGGGAAAAATAAAGGAATTTTACGAAGGTATCAGCGACATTTTGCGGCACTATATCGAGCATCGATTCGATTTAAGAGCACCGGAAAGAACTACAGAAGAGTTTCTATTTGAAATACAATATTCGACGGCACTTTCCATGTCTGATAAGGAGAACCTCGGAGAGTTTTTAAAACACTGTGACATGGTGAAATTCGCAAAATATGATCCTACAAACGAGCAAATACAGAAAACGTTTGATTTGGTAAAGAAATTTATTGAAAAGACAAAATCACAGGAAAAACAGATAGACGTGACAGAAATGCAGACAGAAGAAACTATTGAAGTGGGAAGTTCGTAATGCAGTTTCATTCGAGATGGATATTACTGTTATTATTACTTATACCCGCGATGATATATTATAATTATCGCAAAAAGCGTCATGCTGCGCTTAAGTTCTCCAGCCTGCGTGACATGCGGAATTGCTCTGTCTCAGTGCGGCAGCGTCTGCGTCCTTTGATGTCCGCCGCGAGATATGTTTGCATGGCTTTATTGATAATAGCTCTTGCCAGACCGAGAAGAGGCACAGTTTTATCGGAAATTTCCTCTGAAGGTGTTGCAATGGAAGTTGTCGCGGACCGCTCAAGCAGTATGCAGACGGAAATGGATTATTACGGCCAGACGCTGAATCGCTTCGAAGTAGTTAAGAGGGTCCTTTCGGACTTCATTGAAGGCGACAAAAAAGGATTAACAGGGCGCAGCAGCGACCTGATAGGGCTGGTGACATTTGCAAGGTACGCTGATACTATATGCCCGATGGTGCTCAGTCACAATGTTTTACTTGAGTTTCTTAAGAAAACAGAAACTGTTAGTCCGGAACTTCGCAGCGAAGATGGAACTGCGATAGGAGACGGAATTGCTCTTGCGGCAGCAAGGCTCAAGACTGCAGAAGAAGATTTTCAGAAGAGAAAGCAGAAGCTGGCCGAAGCAGATGAAAATGTGTCAGGCGATAACGATAGCGGCTTCAAGATTAAAAGCAAAGCGATTATTTTACTCACAGACGGTATAAATAATACAGGTCAATATGACCCGATTCAGGCCGCAGAATTGGCAAAGAAGTGGGGAATAAAAATATATACGATTGGCATAGGCTCGGGACAAGCTTACACTACCATTCAAACTCCGCTGGGAGCTTATAAAGTTCCCACCGGCCAGAGCCTGGATGAAGGTCTGCTCAAGAACATTGCTGAAACAACAGGCGGCTTTTACGGCCGCGCTGACGATGCGCAAACGCTTTATAAAATTGTCGAAAAAATAAATGAGCTGGAAAAAACGGAAGTTAAGTCGTTTCAAATTGTTCAATATGCTGAGTTTTTCAGCCCTTGGACTTTGGCGGCACTATCGATATTAACTCTGGAGATATTAGCAAGCTGTACGATTTTTCGAAAAATACCGTAGAAGGTGACAACTTAATATGAATCTTGGAAATGACAAAGCATTATGGTTATTATTTTTCGTACCTGTGATTCTGATACCGGCCTACTTGTGGTGTTTCCGGGAAAAAGCCAGGGCGCTGAAAATGCTGGCCGGTACTGAAATGCTCAAGAAAATCAATACTTCAGTAAGCTTCAAAAGGCAGATTCTCAAAGCTTTTTTGTTGATAGCCGCGTTTGTCAGTATTGTAATCGCTTTGACTGAGCCGAAATGGAATCCTCGTGCCGAAAAAATAAAACAACAGGGTCGTGACGTCTGTATATTGCTTGATACTTCGCGCTCAATGCTGGCAGAAGATATAAAGCCCAGCAGGCTTGAGCGTTCCAAAATCGCGGTAAGGGACCTGCTCGAGAAATTGCAGTCGCCGAAGTCCCATAAATAATCAACAATTGCGCCGTCATCGGTCGAATCCAATCCTGAGAAAG
>JARRRJ010000223.1:0-4533 GCA_037380865.1 Sedimentisphaerales bacterium | reverse complement strand
CTGTTTTACTCATTATTTCTCCTTAGTTGTAGTGTTTCCTTCAGCACTTCCAGTTGTACGCTCCTGTTGCTGAAACATATTTGCCATTTGGCTAGGTTGGGTCTTACCAAATGTATCATTTGCTTGATTATATTTATTTTTCTTGTCAGAAGGTTGCATTTGATACCCAACATCTTGCAACATATCAGGTGTAACTGTTTTATACCACTGATTAAAGGTATCTAATCCAAGATATGTACTCAATATATTTGTAACTGTCGGCACATCTAACTGAGCACCTTGCTGTGCCGCCATCTGATACGTAGGAAGTATCCATTGAGTAAGAAAACCCATAGTTTGCTGATATTTAAGTTCAGGTGATTGCCGTTGTGACGAATAGGGAATCAGGTTAAATACAAAATTATAAAAATCACCAACTTTATCAGCCTTTGAAAAAACTACCGGCCTTTCTCCTACCCCTGGAATTTCATGTATCAATGGAATATATTGTTTTGGGTCTGTCCAAACTCTCCAAGCTAATTTTTTAACTATAGAAGTCATAAAATTATGCCAGCGAGTGTACATATTATTAACAATTCTTGTAGCATTAGCATATACAAGCTGTTCCTGACCATATGTAGGGGCTTGTGCTCCACGACCGCCTAAAACATCAGGATTAGCACCGGATTTTGTAAACTCTAACTCTGCAAAATTCATCCAATTATAATTATCAGGATTAACTCCACCAAAACTTATTTTATTTATGCTATTTACAGGGTCACTACACAATAAAATATCCATATTTTTCGCGTTAGCGACTTTTTTTATCAACTGCTCTTGGTCATAGTTGGCAAAAATAATATCTTTTTGACTTTCAGCCTGTTCTTTAGCAGTTTTTGCCAAAATATTCATAGTTACATCTAAATCATGCCATTTCCATACAGGCGGTATTGGATAAGTAGAACCTGGAAAATATGAATAACCAAGAAAATCATATGGTGATTCGTCAGCCCCATCCTCTTCAACTATTCTAAGTATATCTTTACACCCATTTTGGGGTAAAATTGTTATAGTTATATTCTCATCATATAAATATAAATCCATAAAAGTTGTATATTCACGAAGAGATAATCTATTTATATCCCATTCTCCCGATGCTATCTTCTCAGGGTGATAATCACTCGTTAATTTACAATCAGGATGAATATAATCAGCATAGTCTTGAAACAAATCTCTAGCATATTCAGTAGGTAATTTGTAAATATCGCCTTCAATAACAAAATCATCTCTTGTCTTAGCGGCAACATCTCCAATATAATCAGCATCATCTATAACTCTAATAACAGGTCTACCCGCTTTTATTACATCCTGACCTAAACTTATTCGTCTGTCATATTCTGTAAATGTTCTAACTATTCCAGCACCAAACATAGAATTTATAGCCGCAGGAATTAATACTCGTTCTGATAAATTCATTTCCTTAATTAAAAAATTAAGAGCCAATTGCGTAGTAAACGCCCAAGAACGTGCTCCTGCTACCTTTGTCTCAACCATAAGACGAGGGTTGCCTTCAACTAAAAATGGAACTATAGTTGAAACACCCCTATCAATAAGGTTTATCATATGTTCCCTTCCATAGGAATCATCAAAAAAACCAGAAGCCCATGCAGCAAACAATCTTTGTCTTTTTGCTAACGGTGCTTCAAGTCTTTTCTGCCATGCAGTTGCAAGTTTTTGACATCTTCTCACAAAATTCTTGTCATCATTTAGACCATTATTATAAAGATATTCTTTACTTTTGTTCTTTTTAGCCATTTTAGAATAAAAACTTTCTTTGATTGTCAGCTTGTGCAGCTAATTCCTCTTTAACTTGATTAAATCTACTTTGAAATGAATTAATCGGCGGATTTTCTGCTGCCTGCCAGCTACCTTTAATTGTCTCTCTACACGCTAAAACACATAAAGCCAAAGCGATTACTCTGTCTCCGTGTCTTTCCGCCGCTCCTGTGCTCAAATCAGCCCTACAAGAAGCTACTATATCTGCACTATTTTCCTTAAAAATATAATCAAATAATTCTTCCAACGTTTCTTTATCGTGTACAATTACAACTTTATAATCATCATCAGGAATAAGTGACCCGCTTAAAGCTACCCCTAATTCTCCAAGAAACATATTTTTGGCTTTGCCAGTACACATACATCCTAATTTTTGAGTAATTTTTCTTGTTTTTGAATCTTCTCTTCTTTGTGTATAAACGAAAGGATAACGATGATATACAACCCTATTTGTAAAAGTAGTTCCACATCCGCCACCAGCATCCCAAATTACATAAGTGGGCTGTATTCCACCACACCAATAAGCCATTGCAACAACGACATCGGCTAATTGTTCTGGTTTTGTATTAGCATCAACAAATATTCCAACCTGTTCATAAGTATTTCTATCATATACACATGCAACTGAATTGGCTGAGCCTAATCCATAAGACGGGTCAACTGCTATAATATAGTTATGGCGTTGTTCAGGTCTTCCAAATGGTAATTTTCCCCACCAGTGAAATCTTCCAGCCGTTTCATTTTTTAGGAATGAAATATCATCACTATTAATTCTTCCGTTACTAAAAAATTCAAAATAAAGTTCGCCCCTAAAATCAGCAGGTCGAACAAATTTCTTCCGTATTTCTTCAAGTACGGCATGGTCAAAAGGCGTTTCAGTTGCTCCAAGCGGAACTCCACAAACGTTGCAGATAAAGTCGCGTTTATTGCCTTTTCTTATTTTTTCCTGGGCATCAAACCAAGGTGAGCGAAAAGGTGATGGAATACCCTTTAATCCATCTGCCTTAAACAAATCACGCAAGTCTTTTGGAAGATTATTTATTTTAATTTTCATAACAATAATCTTTTAATTCAGGATACCTTTCCAGCCAGTATTCTTCATCAATAAGTTCTACTTCGCCTGGCTCTGATGTTTTATATAATCCTTTATTTTCTACAGGACTATCATACCAAAGCAATTCTATAACTTCTGTAGTCTCTTTATTCAAACAACGATTGAAAGCGTGGTGAACACCAAGCCAATGAGTGCTACTATAAATAACACAATTAGCAACGTCATGTACAGACCCTTCGATGGCGTCAGCCACACTATAGTCCACACGACCAAACTCATCGAGCAAAACAGCAGTAGCCCTACTACCAGCACTAAAGTTCTCATTTGTCGTATCTCCATGAATTGAACTCTCAGATGCAGGAAATGTTATACTCATGCTCTTTCGACATTTATCATTATATCCTGACGATGCGAGCCACCACGTAGGCAAACAATTCATAACATTATCTATTTTGGCAAATAATGTAGTATCATCTCCAAAATTATCAACATAACTCTCTTTACGAGAACCCACAATAAAGTGAGATTTAGGTTCTAAGAGGGCTTTTGCAGTAAATAATTTACAACAAATCTCTGAAGCCCCCTGTTTCCTACTTTTATTTATACCAGCATCTCTGCCTTCATCAATACATCTATTCAGTGTATTAACAGCTATAACCTGTGCTGGTCTTAAAATAAAAGGTACATTTCGCTCATCGGGCTTCGCCTGCGGATTATAAGTAAATGCAGTTGTATTAAAAAATATAGGATAATAACGCCTGCACAATTCAAAATAGATTTGCTGTAATTTACTATCCACAGATAGCATTTTATGCAATTCTATCCTAAATTTGAGGTTCTCAACTACATTTGTTGGAACACTCTTAAAAAATCCTTCGGGGCTGTCAAATGAACGAAAGGTTTGCATTAAGCACCGGCCTCTTCTGAATCTACCGTTTCTAACAATTTTCCAGCAAAACGTTTAATTTCATCGGCTGTGATTTCTTTGATTTCGATTGATTTCTTATTGATTTCAACCTTAGATACATCTTGGAAATATTGCGGAATATAGTTCTTTAATAGAAATTTAAGCAGAGTTTCGTTAGCTCTTGCATGTTTAGTCTTAACTTTCCGCCCTCTTTCCACAAGACGCATTTTCGGCTTACGATTTTTGCCATAACCGACAGGAATCTTAGCAATATCACAATCTACTTCCTCATAATCATAACCCATTGCATTTTTAATTGCAGCAGAGATAAGCTGAATTTCAGCACGTTTTGCCGCGATTTCTATAAACTCATCAACAGAAGTACACTCCTTTTTAAGGTCTGAAAGCCATTCAAGGGAATCAGTTCCAAGAGCACCCACAATCAATCCAATATGAGCTACATCTTGATTATGCTCAATCAAATCTTTGGCTACCAGAGCCAACTCTGTCTCAACATTTAATTTCTTTGGTCTTGCCATATATAGCCACGATATACTTTCTTACTACTCTTTATTTATATACAAGTAATCTTATGATTAGAAGAGATACTTTTTAGTATCTCTATCGTGAGCTTTGGGTTCTTACGCTCACGATTATCTTTATGGTTACACTCTTATATACAAGTATATATATAGTGTATATTACCAACCCTTTCTATAATAGGTACAGAACCGGAACTTTTTTACCAATTTTTTTC
>JARRRJ010000222.1:0-4545 GCA_037380865.1 Sedimentisphaerales bacterium | reverse complement strand
CGCATAATCGAGACAATAATAGAGCTGTCTATGCCGCCTGAGAGGAAAGCTCCCAGCGGCACATCGGAGATCAGCTGCATTTGAACTGATTTTTCGATGCGCTCGAGAAGCTGGTGTTTGAGCTCTTCCTCGCCGCAATCAATCTGTTCGTCGAACGAGATGGACCAGTATGGTTCGCTCTTGCGAATTTCCTTTGCCCTCAGGTCGTAGATGAGATAATGGGCAGGGGGCAGTTTCCTAACATTTTCAAGGATGGATTGATTGAAAGGTGTGTTGCAGAAGAACAGATAATACTCGAGCGCGTTTTTATCAATCGCTTTTTTGATATCACTTTTTAAGAAAACTTTTAGTTCCGAGCCGAAAATGAACCGCTTGTCTTTACTGTAATAATACAGCGGCTTAATGCCGAATCGGTCACGTGCTAGGAAAAGCAGATTGTTTCTCTTGTCGAAAATACAAAAAGCAAACTGGCCGTTCAATTTTTCCAGCAGGCCAGTGCCCCATTGTTCATAGCCGTGCACGAGCACTTCGGTATCTGTATGTGACCGGAAGTGGTGACCCGATTTTTCGAGGTCGCTTTTAATTTGCTCGAAGTTGAAAATTTCGCCGTTAAATGAAACGCAGACTGTCTTGTCCTCGTTGTAGATTGGTTGTCGTCCCTGCTCGGACAGATCGATAATACGAAGGCGTTTATGACCGATGGAAACACCATCATCGACGTGGAATCCCTCCTGCTCCGGGCCTCGATGGTTCAGCATTGAAGCAAGAAGCTCTATCTGACGCTGGTCCTGCCAGTTAAAACCCACTATTCCGCACATTTATCACCTCCTGAGTCAAATCCGACCAGGTGATAGAATATTTCTTTATAGAGCTTTATAATTCTTGTTATGTCGTGGTTTTTCTCTGCATATCGCCGTGCATTTTGTCCATACCTAGCTGAAGACGGGCCGAGCAACTTACCAAGCATATTTTCAAAAACCTGCCAATCGCCGTTTGCGCATATGCCGCATTCGTATTTATTTAGAAAATCATCCGGATTGACATTGAGCGATAGTATCGGCACTGACCACTTGCATGCTTCAATAAATGTATTGGGGAAACCCTCCGATTTACTTGTATTTACAAAAACCATGGCGGTCCGGAAATAGTCGTCTATCTGGTTCGAAGGTACCCTCTCGATAAAAGTCAGGTTTTCAATGCTTCTGGCCTTTGAAACAAGCTCTTCATAATTATTGTCACCAGTGGCTTTTTGGCAGATCATAACGAAGTTCATATCTTTGTAATGTTCGGCAAGTTTCAAAAAAAGATAAGGCTCCTTCACGGCAACGCTTCTTCCTACCCAGAGAATAGTGTTGCGTTCGGAAACATCTGCTATTTCGGGAAGCCTTTGAGCGTTAGGTATGACGTCAGCGTTTATACCGGTAGTCTCGAATAAAGCAGGCTTGTCATTGTTGTTTTGTACGATTACCTTATTCGCATGTTTTAGTGCCCATACAAAGGCTTTCCCCTCGACCTTTTTTTGCGACAGGAAACTGCCATTGGATTCGCGCTGGCTGGCTGTACGATATACAAAGTGTCGTTTGTATCGATGGCAGAAAAGGGCTACGAGAAAGGATCCCCAGCCTGAAGTCTCCTGCATATATATGTCCGAATCAGCTTTCCGCATGGCTCGCCATATCTGTAAGGCTCCAGCAAGAGAATTCTTTTTGAAATTTACTCCTTTGTAAATTTTTACTCGATTGATTGTTTCAACTTCCTCCTGGCCATAATCGGCTACGATGCCGGAAACTTCGAAATCAGGATCTTTCGCGAGTTCACAGGCCAATAAATAAAGATCAATCTCTGCACCGCCGAAAACCTCTTTAACAGCGGCATTAAACAAAGGATAAAATTTGGGACATACGAAACAAATTTTTACAGCCTTATTTTTCTGCATACTTTTTCAAAAAAAGATTGTGTGTATTCTTCTCAGTTGTATTATTCTCCTGCAATTTCAATTAACGCCGTTCTTTCTTTTTCGCAATGACGAGGATGTTATAAGAGAAATTTCTCAATAGTTTATTACGAGTAAAGAAAGATTCTGCTTTGTACAGCATTTTTTGGGGAAGTATAATATAATTCGATCTTCCCGGAAATACTCCCATGCCGTAGTAATCAATAACCTCCAGCTCGCTGTCCCGGAATAATTTCTTTATTTGCCCGAGAGAAATTGTACGAATTTGTAGGACCGGGATCTTAAAAAGTCGCGAAAATCTAAAGAAACGCATTATGCTGGCTAAAATTCCCATGATGGAAAAAGTGTTCAAGTGAAGATCGAAGATAAAAAGACCGTCATCTTTTAAATATTTGGGTATTGCCGCAGTAACTTCTTTTCTTAACGAATCCTGTGCGTTCTTATAGAAACGAAAGGCTGTTACCACGTCGAATTTCCTGGCTGTTAAGGTATCATCTGTTGTCTCGGATGTAATATCAGTTAAAACAAATTTAGCTCTGCTGCATTTGAGTTTTGCCTGGGAAAGCATCTGTTCGGAGACATCAACCCCCGTGGTTTCAGCAAAATAATTCTCTAACAGAGCAGTCCATCTGCCTGTACCACAGGCAAAATCCATAAGAGTTTTATTCTCTGGATTAATCTGAGACAATATTTTTTCAACTACATCCTGTTCAAGCCTGAAAATCAAACGGATATATTTTGACTGTACAAGCTCATCGTAAGCTTTTGCGCTATGTAAAAAAACTTTTCTATAACTAATGTGCTCTGTCATTAAACCACCTTGTAAAGAACCTTAAGAATAAAAGCGCGCAAAGGTGTAATTGTTTTTTTAAAGCGAACATGCTCATCTCGATGGATTAATTGCATTTTTTTCAATAAATCCATATTAATATCATCTCCGTAGCCTTTCAAGAAAGAATCGAGAGCTCTTTTTATTCGAGAACAACCTGTGGAGATGAACAATGGATTTTTGATCACGCCGAATACCTTTGTCGTATCTATAAAGCGGGACAAATCATAATAGAATGGCCCGAAATAGAAAGTGTCAGGAATATCTATAAAATAAATTTTATTGTCTGCAGAGATAATAACATTGGTCGGAGAAAAGTCCCTGAACAGAATTCTGTAACATTCTTCGGGAAATTCAGTAAAATACTTGTGTACTTTTCGGCACACCTTTTTCGATAGCATGTCGTCCATGTCTTTGTACCGACTTATATCGCCACTTGTGCCTGTTAGTGACTGTGTTACCAACTTGTGATATTGATTTAAGCCAAGGCCTGTTTTTTGAAAGAGACTGGCCAGGTTATCCCTGTTATTTATGAGTGTTCTCAGTAAATTTTCTCCTTCGATATACTCCATAAGCATAAATCTCTCGTTCCGGTCAGCAAAATATGGCTTCGGAATGACAAAATCCAAATTATTCTCATTGTCTAACCATAGCTGGTAAATCCTTTTGTGGTTTTCAAACTCATCTTCGAGGAAACCACTCTTAGCCTGTTTCAAAATATATTGTCTTTTCCCTGTGATGTGAAATATATACGAAGGACTTGTCTCGCTGACTAACTTAACTGCAACGATTTTCTCATCGAGCCGTTCTTCTATCAGTGATATGACCTTGTCATCCAACATTATACTTTTTTCAACACCATCTTATAAGTTTCGAGATACTTTTCTGCTATTCTGTCCCAGCTAAATTGTTTTGCGCGATTGAGTGCATCCTGAGAAAGCTTTTGTCTTTCGGATTCTGATTCGACGAGCCTGATGATACTCTCTTGAATTCCATCGACGTCTCCGGGCTCTACAAAAAGTGCTTCATTGCCCACGACTTCCTTGCACCCTCCTGTATTACTTGTGATAATGGCCATTCCTGCCGCCATTGCTTCCAGGAGAACAGTTGGAAAGTTTTCAGCTTCCGAAGGAAAAACGAAAATTGAACTTTCATTATAAAGCCGAATGAATTCGGGATCATTTTTATCCAACCATCCAGTGAAGTATATGCGAGTCCTGGATTTTTCAGCAAGCATTTTCAGCTCCGGCAAAAAAGGCCCGTCACCGATTATATTCACATTCCAGTCAAGCTCTTCATCTTTCAAGGCTTCGATAACATACTGGAATCCCTTAAATGCCAGAATGCGGCTGCAAAGAAGTATTTCCTTTTTCTTTTCCCGGGGATTGAATCGATCCAGATCAATTCCGTTAGGTATCACGCTTACTCTGGCCTGTGGGCAAGCTCGAAGAATTGAGTTCTTCAAATATTCACTCGGCGAAATAAGAAGAGAAGCTCTTTTCGCGAGGAAACGCCATGCAGGCGATATTACTTTGTGTACAAAGTTGAATCGTTCGGGATTATGGCCCGGAACATCGGTGCCGTGACACGTTACAACAAAAGGAATATCACCGATTCGACCTGCTATCCATGCCAGAGGTGCTCCCGGAACAATGAAGTGACAGTGGATTATGTCATAATGGTTCTTTTTCATCAATCTTAGCGTCTTGGGTAAAGCACCAGGTACAAACGTAGCCAGTTCGTGAGTATGACAAACGTCGAT
>JARRRJ010000221.1:0-5277 GCA_037380865.1 Sedimentisphaerales bacterium | reverse complement strand
CAGAAGACCATCATGTACAGAATCATAGAAGCGCTTGGCTGGGAAGTGCCCGACTGGATCGTCGTGCCGGGGGGAAATCTCGGAAACTCGAGCGCTTTCGGAAAAGCCTTTTACGAACTCAAACAGCTTGGCTTAATCGAGCGAATTCCCCGAATGGCAATCATCAACGCAACCGGCGCCGACACTCTGACCGACCTCGTGAATAACAAAAAGCTTGCATGGAACGAAGGAAAAGTTAATCAAAATATAATAGATGCATTTTACGATGATTTAACTGCTCGCAATTTTTCGCCGCATACTTGCGCCTCTGCGATAGAAATATCGAGACCCGTAAATCTCAAGAAATGTCTCAGGGCAATCGATGTCTGTAAAGGCGTTGTCAGGGCAGTGACAGACGAAGAAATTCTCGATGCTAAGGCTGTCATAGGAAAATTCGGCCTGGGCTGTGAGCCTGCTTCAGCCGCTACTATTGCAGGACTGAAACATCTGCGAGCCGAGGGAATAATCGGCTCTGACGAGCGTGTTGCCTGCGTGCTTACGGGACATCCTCTTAAAGACCCGAATGTCACTGTCAACTATCATAAAGACAAACAAGGCAAGTTCAGCAATCCGCCAATAGAAGCACCCAACGATCTCGATGCGATTATTAAGCTGATAAAGTGACATCCATGTGTCATGGGCTTCCAGCCCATGAATTCACGGGCAAGATTTCCGCAATACGTATCTTATTCCGACACCCCGAGCTCGCGAAGTGCTTTTGCAGTCAGTCCTGTGATGCGCACGTTGTCACCGAACTGCTTGATATTGACATTACGCAGCCCGACAGCCTGTGCAAGGTGTGACATGGGACCTGCTAATTTTGCACCGCCGTGCTCTCCCAGAATCTGCGGCGATATATAGACATAAATTTCATCTGCGAAATTTTCCGCAAGAAATGAAGTAAGCACAGTCGGTCCCCCTTCTACGAGTAATTGCTGTATGTCACGTCTGCTTAATTCATCGAGCAGGAAATATATATTCGACAGGCCGTGTGTGTCAGGATATGCAAAAAGCTCAGCCTGTGTTTGTCTTAGTGTTTGAAGAATCTCCGGATTCTTATCAATCGTGAACTGGCCTGTGTAAATCATCAGGGGACATTTATTCGCAGTTTTGAGCAGTTTGCAGTCAGGGGGAATTTTGAGAAAGCTGTCCATAACAATACGCAGCAAATTCGTTCCCCTGCTTGGCCTGGCGGTCAGCATGGGATTATCTGCAATGACAGTATTTATCCCGACGAGTATCGCCTGAGAGCGGCGGCGCAGCTTATGTGTGTCACGCCTGCTTGCTTCGTTGGAAATCCATTTCGGTTTCTTTTCCTTGCCTGCGAACGCGACCTGGGCATCGATGGTCTGCGCCCATTTCAGAACGACCCAGGGTTTTCCCGTCATCGCATGCCTGATGAACGGCGCATTGAGCAATTTGGCCTTCTGTTCCAGAATGCCAACGTGGACTTCTATGCCTGCGTCATTCAGCTTTTTAATTCCCCGGCCTTTGTTATGTTTCGACGGGTCTATGGTTGCAATATACACTTTCGATATGCCCGCGTCGATGATTGCCTGCGCGCAGGGTCCTGTTTTGCCATGGTGACAACATGGTTCGAGAGTGACATACATCGTGGCGCCTTTGGGACTGATGTAAAGTGACTCGCAATCCTTCAATGCATTTATCTCCGCATGGTCCAGGCCAAACTTTTTGTGCCAGCCTTTGCCGATAATCTGATTTGCTTTCAGGATGATTGCTCCGACAGCAGGATTGGGCTCGACCGATCCTATGCCGCGTTTGGCCAGGTTCAGTGCAATCTGCATATAGTGTTCAGGATCATCAATCATTTTGTATAATTCATTTAATGTTATTATTTATTCTGCAATGAAACAACTTGCTTTGTCATTCCTGCGCAGGCAGGAATTTATTACTGTGATACTTAATATGGGTACCCGCCTGCTACTCTGCGAAGTATCGCTACGAAGCACGAGTTCGCGGGCATGACAGTAAAAGCTTCAACTTTTAAGTATATCCAAAAATTCTTCTTCGTCTATAACTTTAATACCCAAAGCTCTCGCTTTGTCAAGTTTGCTTCCGGGATTCTTGCCTGCGACGACAAGGTCCGTCTTCGAGCTGACGCTCGATGTCACTTTGTAGCCCCTGAGTCTCAACTGTTCCTGTGCCTGCTCTCGCGTGAAATTTTCAAGCGTACCTGTAACTACGGCAGTTTGGTCGATGTTTTTATCGGAACTTACTTTCTGAGGCTTTTCCGGCGAGATTCCTTCTTCGAGCAATTCCTCGATCACGGAAACATTCTTCGGGTTGTGAAAATATTCGAAAATACTTTTTGCCATAATCGGGCCGATCTGGTCAATCTGAGCAAGCTCTTCCTCAGTAGCTGACATAATTTTGTCTAACGAGTCGAAATGCTCCGTTAATATTTGTGCGGATTGTCCCCCGATGTGACGTATTCCCAGCGCCGCTATGAAGCGCCACAGAGGTCTCGTTTTACTTTCCTGTATCGCGTTAATTACCTTGCCCGCGCTTTTTTCAGCCATGCGCTCAAGGCCGATGATATCGATACGTTTGAGCTTGTAAAGGTCGGCGAAATTTTTCACAAGACCGGAATCGACTAATTGCTCGATAAGAGCTATACCGAGATTTTCAATGTCCATCTGGCTGCGTCCCGCGAAGTACTTCAGACGTTCTTTGAGCTGTCCCTTGCAGTCGGGATTGATGCATCGAATGTAAACTCCATTCTCATCCTTCCTGACTTTGGAGCCGCAAACGGGACATACTTTCGGTATCTTGAAAGGCGTCGTGTTCTTTGATGCCTTTTGTTTAACTTCTATAACCTGCGGAATTATCTCACCCGCTTTTTCGATTATGACAGTGTCACCTGCTCCGACACCAAGCTGATTGAGCATGTCGAAATTGTGCAGGCTCGCGCGCTTGACAGTTGTTCCGGCAAGCAGTACGGGCGTGAGATTTGCAACAGGCGTAAGTATACCGCTCTTGCCAACCTGAACGTCAATGGATTCTACGACAGTCTCCGCCTGCTCTGCGGCGAATTTATACGAGATGCACCATCGCGGCGCCCTGCCTGTGGCGCCAAGACTCTCGCGCTGCGCGAGGTTATTTACTTTCACTACCATTCCGTCAATCTGGTAATCCAGCTCAGCGCGCCTTTTATCCCAGCTCAGACAAATGTCCATAACTTCATCGATGTCATTTGCTTTTTTTATATTAGGATTGACAGGCAGGCCGAACTCTTTAAACTTCTGTAAACACTCATAATGATTTTCCGCCAATGGCTCAGACAATTCCCCTGTCGCATAAGCAAAAAATGAAAGATTTCTCTCAGCTGTAATCCTTGCATCGAGAAGCTTCAACGATCCAGCGGCTGCATTTCGCGGATTCGCAAACGCAGGCTCACCTTCTTCGACGCGAAGCCTGTTCAGCTCTGCGAACGAGCTTGTAGGCATATATACTTCACCTCGAATCTCACAAATCTCAGGGACATTCTCACTGTCCATCAATATGAGCGGTATGGCTTTTATAGTCCTGATATTCGCGGTGACATCGTCACCGACCTCGCCATCGCCGCGAGTGGCTCCTGTAACGAGCCTGCCACGTTCGTAGCGAAGACTTATCGCAAGCCCGTCGATTTTCAGCTCGACAACGTAATCATAATCTAAGCTCTTGAGCTGCTTTCGGATTCTCTCATCAAACGCCTTCAGCTCCTCTGCATTATAAGTATTATCCATACTGAGCATTGGAACGGAATGCCTGACAGTAGTGAATCCCTCGAGCGGCTGACCTGAAACTCGCTGAGTAGGTGAATCAGCCGTAACCAATTCAGGATGCTCCCTCTCAAGCTCTTTGAGTTCAGCGAAAAGCCTGTCATATTCCCTGTCAGAAATCCGCGGCTGACTGAGAACATAATAAAGATGATCATGTTCCCGAATCAACTCGCGCAACCGCTCAATTTTCTTGTTCACATCTTTACTCATAAGACACTAATTATATTTATTGACAGCAAAATTGAAATAGAATTTCTCAGCTGTAATGAACTTGTCGGGATTATCTCTACATAAATGAAAAAAGGAGCTTCAGCCTGATTATTTATCACGTACTAAGGAAACACACCAAATTAGAAACTATACTTGAAAGAAATTATTATAATGGTAAAATTCTTATAACTGGTGTTGAAGCTGTCTTTTAACTTGAAGGTTAATATGTTTCATTATTGGTTAAGACATATAATGACAGACAATGAATGATTCAGGAGGTTATCAAATGACTCGGAAGATTATCATCAACTTTTTGGCGGTTTGTTTCTTTTTGTTATCGGCGCAGCAATGTATAGCGGCCTCGGATACGCTATTGCCTGACGGCAGTGAGTTTGAATTCTGGGAACAGCCGCTCCAGTTCTCCAAAACCTATTACGTTGACTGCAACTCGCCTAACCTCAGATGATAAGCTACGAAGCCGCACCGGGAGCTAAAGTTTTCGTGAAAGGTTCGGAAACGCTTAATGACGGCTGGGAGCCAAGTACTTTTTCGATGCGCGGTCGCCGCGGCGCCGGCGGCCAGGTAAGCATCTGGAAACACAATCTCACAGGCGCGATGTTCCCCGATGCCTACAACCCGTTCAGCCTGGCCAGCGTAGCGGGCGATTGGTCCTGGCTCGATACAAAGACAGTCGATATGGGTCCGTATTTCCGCCGACGCGGCCTGGTCTTCGTGGATGGCAAGCCGCTCGAACCGGTCGAGCAGACTCGCGAACTTGGCAACACGCCGCTCCAGCCAACTACCCGACCAGCAGGCCAGGGAGGTTTGCCCGGACGCTCACGCGGCGGACCGATCATGCAGGAAGTTGGCGGCTCGCCTGATGCCAGGTTCTGTGTCGATAACGCGGGTAATGTCATTTACATGCGTGTGCCCGATGACACGCCAGAGCATCCGCTTATCGAAATTACGACTCGCGAGCAGGCGTTCGTTCCACTGGAGAGCGGCCTGGGGTACATCCGCGTCAAGGGAATCACGTTCCAGCACGCCGGCAACGGATATCCGCCTCCACAGCACGGCCTGGTCTCCACGAACGGCGGTAATCACTGGATCATCGAAGACAATACTATCGAATGGGCCAACGGTGTCGGACTCGACATCGGAGGCAACTGGGGTGGTGGTTCCGCGCCGGGAGCCGGCGCATCTCACATCATCCGGGGCAACACGATTCGTTATTACGGCGTCT
>JARRRJ010000220.1:0-4575 GCA_037380865.1 Sedimentisphaerales bacterium | reverse complement strand
ACTTATCCGGCAGACACAAAAACATAGGACTGATCTTAGCAAGCTTCGACCCGGTAGCAATAGACACAATAGGCAGCGCCCTTTTAGGTCACGACCCACAAACTCTCCCCTACCTGACTCTCGCAAACAACCTACTCGGCTCAATGAAAGATATTGAAATCCTCCGGGATTAACCTGATCCTTAAAGTCCAGGCGTCACTCTTTAAACCACGAATGATCCCGGTGATGCCGTCAAAAATAAAAAGGAAGTAAGCCGGTCCTCCGCTTTATCCCGGGACCAGCTTACTTCTGGTGTTGACCCTTTTTCATATTCATTTTGAAGCTGCGGCGTTTGGATCGCTCTGTGGAGCCGGAGCCGGCTGCTCGAAGGTGAAGTTCTTTTGCATTGCCTGCTTACGTATTGTACTGTTCATCGCGAAACCAAGGGTATCTATATTCTGACTTGTAGCCTGCTTTTTTAGTTCTGCGTTAACAAATGCCTCTCTCTGTGTGTTCAGCTCCTGTATCCTCTTTTGAATCGTCGTTCGCTCTGCTGCTTTTTGATCAGCAAAGGATTGTCTCTCTTCGAGTGACATAGCCTGCATATTTTCAGGAAGATCTTCTTTTTTAATGTCCTTCAAATCCAACTTTTTATCTTTAAGTGCATCGACAAGGTCCCACTCGCTGTTCCTGTAGTTTGACGATGCTTTCGTTGCCGCTCTGCTCGAATTGTTCGCCATTGAAATCGAAGCGGCGTTTCTGTCTTGTGCAACCTGGTTTTGAAGACCAATCATCCCCCGGCTGCCGTAAGCGATATAAGTTTCGTTGAGTTTCGAGTTCAATTCTGCAATTTCCTTATCCTGCGGCGCGTTGATTTGCACAACTCTGCGATTCTGGTCAATATTCAGGAAACTTCCATCTGCTAAAACAGCGCCATCTTACCAATGACCTGAGAGTCCGTCGCTTTCTGAGCCGCAGTGGACTGTGTTGACGATGATTCCTTTGGCGATTGCTTCTTTGCATGATTTGTTGTAGTCAATCGGTCCCTGTGTGAAAGGCTCGTTCCCTGCAATGAAAATCACTTTCAAATCGTTGAACGAATTACTCCATTGCAGCGACTTAGTCGCATCCTGAATCACCCAGCCGCAATACTCATCGCCGCCGTTGGTTTTCAGTGCGAAAAGCTCTTCCGAGATTTTATCAAGGTCTGTCGTGAGCGGCACGATCTGCCTGATATAGCCGTCTTTTCTGTCAAGTGAGCTTTTACCGTACTCGTAGAGAGCGACCTGAAGCTCAGGTGAAACGCCGTTCCTTTTAGCGAAGATGAATTCGTTCACAAGTGCCCAAAGTTCGGTTTTTGCCTGCTCTATAAGACCAGACATACTGCCGCTCGTATCCAGCAAAATCGCAATCTGTACAAGAGGTTTGGCCGGCTTTATTGCAGACGTTAGCGCCTCGCTCGAAGCCGAAGGCATTTCGACAACTGCAACATGCTCAACTGTTTCAGCCTGCTCTGCACAGATAGCCAGACCTGTTATTAACAGTGCAATTGATAATAATAGTATTAACGTTCTCATTTTTCTTCTCCTTTGTAAAAAATAGCTTCAAATTTGACATTTCGTTTATTATGTCACTCTATAGAGCTCATGTGATAAAACTTAAAACTGAGTTCTCGGCTCCTTTGGATTTATCAAGACCAAGATACTCGAGACCTGTAGCGGCTGCGGCGGTAATTGGTACAGGTTTATCAATTTGCATTTCAGGTTTTATCCCGGCACCGAGAGCAAGCATCCACACGCGGCGGCAGCCTTCATCTGCGCCTTCATTAGTATAGAAGTCACTATGGTGTATGAATCCCCATCGACCATCATGGTCGAGCTCTCTGCCATGATCAGGTAATATCAAAAATAGTGTTTTGCCTCGATACTGTTCCATTCGCTCTGATGCCTGCCATATTCGCCATGTCAATTCATCGGTTCTGCGTATCGCTTCGACGTATCGTGACCAGGATCCGTAATGCGCGCAATCTATTTCACCAAAGTCCACTGCTATAATATCGGGAGCAAAAGTCTGCATACACGAAATTGCTCTTTCAGCCAGGAAAACATCGTGACTTGTAGTGCTGTCACTCTGTTTCCATTGCGAATACTCGAAATCAAGAAAGTCTTTTGCCTTTTCAGAGCGAAGGCCGCTCATCGCGATTCGACTTGTCGAACGCGCAAGTGATGCGCAGCTCTCAGCGGCTTTCATTTCATTTTCTATCAAACCTGTATTTGCGGCCTCTCTTAATCTGCGATCTATCTCTTCGGCTGTGGCACGGGGAATTGTCGGAGGCTCAATCACATTTGTCGCATATTTTATTCCGTAACCTGAAGCAATACTCTCGCCTGTTTTTGCAAGTATCGAAGCATAGACGAAAGCCCATGCGGCTGTATCGGGCGCTTGGCTCTGCCTGCGATATATTTCGAAAATAGTAGGATTGGCAACAGGTCTTGTCCAATCGATATCATCCCACTCCCAGTGACCTGTCATTATCGATCCGGCTGAATTAGGATGCACCACTTTATGCTCAACACGCATGTTAGTAAATAAAGCTCCCTTCGGCGCCATTTCGTTCCAGAGTTTCGGAATATAGCGATGTTCGGGATCATCTATGGATTCACTTGAGCGAGTACCGCCGCCGAAAAGGATTATAATCAATTTATGATCTTCGTAATGTGCAGGGCTCAAAGCTTGTATCTTATCATTTTGCTCAGGTAAAATCTTCTCCGCACATCCGATAGCAGCGGCTGCAGTGATACATGCAGAAGCTCGAAGAAATTGTCTTCGATTTGTTTTATAATCAACTTTATGCTCTTGAATTTTCATTTCTTTTTACTAACAGTTTCTTTCCACTGATTCGCATCTACGGCAAGATAAATCTCTCCCGTTTTGCTTTTCAGACTGCCAAAAAATATGTTAGGTCCCCCGCTTTTAAACTCTGTTTTTACGACATCCTCTTTAATGCCTGCGTTTTCAGATGCCTTAAATCGAACTCCTTCCGGCACAGTGACTTCAAGATTGATAGGTCCGAAGTCCTTCCAGAATGAAGCGGGATGCACTACGTACGCTACCTGGAAACTTTCAGGTGAACGAGTATCGGAATAAGCGTATTGTTTATAACTGACTGTTAACGTCTGTGTTGAGTCAGCAGGAAAAACAACTTTATAATACAGGATATTCATCGGCGCAAAAGTAAATATTACTGGAAGGTTCTTTAAAATATTTTTGCAGCATTCTTTATCCGTATCAGTTATTTTTGCGCTGGGATCGAGGTAATCCACCCGCGCGTAAATAGTCGGGTCGGATGCAGCAAGTGAAAATTGCGGCGGCTTTTCTGATATATCGGATGCAACTGTAATTTCGCGAGGACGTACTTTGCCTGTAAGGAGGTCTACCGATTGTTCCCGCACATCGCCTCCCCATGCGTTGAAAATATCCTCATAAGCAACAGATTCTTCGGGATTTAAGAGTGACGCAAGACGTGCAAGAAACTGGGTTGCTTTCTGTTCGCCTATCGCAGATAAGGGACCGAGATTTGCATTCGTAAGCTCGTTTAGCTCTTTGTCACCTGGTAACATTAACATAAAGAAAGATAAACGATCCGGCGGTGGACTTTTTGGGATACCAAGTTCAAGACTCGCATATTCAACCATGAGAGCAGCATCCTGCCTGCTCCATTTCATTGTGTCAATCAGATATGAATTGAGCTTATTTCGTGAGGCTTCTTTTTTGTTTTTTTCCGCATTTCTAACAGATTCAACGAGTGTCAGAAATTCCTCATTTCTCAAAATCCCTTCCTGGATAATCTTTCTTGCTCGTTGCCTGATAATTCCATAAATTGCTGAATTTGAAATAATTGTGCTTTGAACTGTATCTTTACCGAGCTTTACATTCACTTCCGGCTTTGGCATCATCGAAAGCGGATCGGTGTATATTCCCCTTAAAATCGGAAAACCGAAATCAACTTCAATATCTTTTTGTACCGGATTTTCAATCGTATATTCTGCAATAACGTCTACCAGAGGAGCATTATTAGACTGAATCGGGAACGGGTCTTTGTTAAAAGCAATTCTTAATTCTTCCTTAACAACTCTAAGATTTGTTTCCTTTCCCGGTTTCAAGTCCTGACCGATACGAGCAAGAACGCCTTTAGCCGCAGGATCGCCGCCGGGATACTTAATAACAAACGGTCCTCCGTTAGGGAATACAGAACCTGTTATTAGTACTATCAACAAAATCATCACAATTACTTTTTTCCTGTTCATTTCAATTTCTCCCCTCATTACAAATTATGAATCGTTTTGAACTATTGCCATCGATTCCATTTCGACAAGAAGATCATCTCGACATAGTCTCGCTTCGACACAGGTTGATGCTGGATATGCTTTAAGCCCGACACTCTTAAAATAAGAGCATCTTATTTCATTGAACATCTCATAGTAAGCACTAATATCTTTTATAAAAATAGTTGTTTTAACTACATCATGCCAGTCAGCTCCGGCATCTTTGAGTACCGCTCGTGCATTCTCATACATCCGTAACGCCTGGGCATGG
>JARRRJ010000219.1:0-5491 GCA_037380865.1 Sedimentisphaerales bacterium | reverse complement strand
AATCCATAGGGGATGGTTTATATCATCCGGCGCAAAGACGGGAATATTCCTGGATGCCGCAAGCTTCGCGACCGAATCGAACCAGATGTTTTCATGCGGGTCGTCTTTGTGAGTGAAGACGGCTTCGACCTGGAAGCCGTTTCGCAGGAGACTTTCGATACCTTTGCAGCCGATGTTATGATACGCCAAAACAATTGTTTTCATGATGTCACCTTAATACTGTATTTTTTCTGTGTCTGGTTTTCCTTGATGTCTCTTCCGACAACTTTCTGAACGAAATAGCGCGGACGTCCTCTGACATCGTAATAGATTCTTCCGAGATATTCTCCAAGCAGGCCCATCCCGATAAACTGGGCGCCTATGAAAATAAAGAGAATTGCAAAGAGTGTGAAAACTCCTTGTGCGGCCCACTCAGAGCCGAATATCAATCTCATAACAAGAAGCAATAAGCCGAAGCCTACTCCGACAATGGAAATTATTGTGCCGATTACACTGAGAAGCCGCAGAGGAAATGTTGTCATGCTGGTCAGCAAATCGAATTGCAGATTGATGAGCTTCCACAGGCTGTATTTCGACTGGCCGTCGGGACGTTCCTTGTGCTGAACTTCGATTTCCGTCGTGTGCTTTGCGAAACTGTTGGCCAGTACTGGGATGAAAGTGCTCCTTTCGTCGCAGGCAAGCATCGCATCGACAATATTTCTGCGATAAGCGCGAAGCATACAGCCGTAGTCGTGCATATCTACCCCGGTCGCTTTTTGCGCGACCCTGTTGACTATCTGGGAAGCTGTTCTTCTGAAAAAAGTATCGCATCTCGGGACTCTTACAGTCCCAACGACATCGAAACCTTCTTCGATTTTATCAATGAGTTTGGGAATTTCCTCGGGCGGATTCTGTAAATCTGCGTCGAGGGTTACGACAATTTCTCCTCGCGACTCGGAGAATCCTGCCATGACAGCTGCGTGCTGGCCGTAATTTCTGTTCAGCAATACACCGACGACGCTCGAGTCAGCCTCTTCGGCCGCTTCGGTAATCATTTGAGGGCTGGAATCCCTGCTGCCGTCATCGACCAGAATAAGCTCATAGGGTCTTTCCATTTTGTCGAGAGATTCTGTGCATCGCCTGATAAGCTCTTTGAGGTTTTCCTTCTCGTTAAAAACGGGAACGACGACTGAAATTAAATCTTTACTATTCATTTGCTTAAAACCTCCTTGATTGTCTCTGCGACATCGTCCACGTCATCGAGTGTCATGTCGGGAAAAAGCGGCAGAGAGCATATCCTGTCGGAATTCCACTCGGTATTGGGCAGCATGCCGCGCTTCATCCCCATTGATTCGCGATAATATTTCTGAAGATGTGCCGCACGAAAATGGAGTCCCGTCCCGATGTTTCTCTTTTTCAACTCCTCCATAAACTCGTCCCGGCTCATTTTTGCCTTGTCGGTATCCAGACGCACGATAAATAAATGCCACGAGTGTTTTATCGGATAAGCTGGTTCGCGCAGCGGCAGAATCTCGTCAATTCCGTTGAGCAGCTCGCGATATCTCATCGCCAGTTCCCTCCTCCGGCTATTGAATCTGTCCACACGCGCCAATTGGCTTGTCCCGAGCACAGACGCCATATCCGTCATATTATATTTGAACCCGGGCTCCAGAACTTCCGCCTGGGGTGACCTTCCCTGTGTTTGTCGATCATAGGCATCCACTCCGAGACCATGAAACTTCAGGCGTCGTATGCAATCAACAAGCTCGATGTCATCTGAGCAGAACATGCCGCCTTCACCTGTGGTAATATTCTTGATAGGATGAAAAGAGAAAATCGAAGTCCCGGTGCGCCCGATTCGCTGGTTTTTATATTCAGTTCCGAGAGCGTGAGCGGCGTCTTCGATGAGGAAAATGTTTTCTTCCGAAGCAAGCTCCCGAATTGGCTCGATGTCCACAGCCGCTCCGGCAAAATGCACAGGCACGATAAGCTTCGTCGCTTCTGTCATACAAGCCTGCACAGATTCGGGCGTCACCATCAAAGTGTCCCGATCCACATCTGCGAAGACGGGTTTCGCGCCCGCGAGAACTATTAAATTCACAGTCGATACCCATGTCATCGAGGGAGTGATGACTTCGTCGCCGGGCCCGATATCGAAAGCTTTCAGGGCCAGGTGCATGCCGGCTGTAGCTGAGCTTAACGCTACAGCGCCGCCGCATCCTGTATAGTCACGGAATGCCTCCTCGAACCGGGCTGTTTTAGGTCCCGTAGTGAGCCAGCCTGAACGAAGCACTTCATTGACGGCACGTATATCCCGGTCGCTTATCGAAGGCCTTGAGAAAGGTAAAAAATCATTCCGCATAATTCACGTCCCTTTCCTCGCTCACAATCTGTGTATCATACGGATTGACGATCCATGCATTCAGTCTCTTTTCATTCTTTCTGTGCCTTGTTTCCCAGGTACGTGTCTCTTGTTCATAGGCAGGCTTCGAAGGAAACATCGGAGCGACTGTTTCCGTTATGTACCTGCTCTGGGCAATCACTAAGCCGGGCCGGCTGTCTTTTACAAAGTTTTCCAGCGCCTGTTCGTCTCTGAGCATTGTAACCGGCAAATCCCAATCCATGTAAAACAGCTGTTTGTCGGGATTTGTTTTCCAGAATGCCACGCGCTCATGGGGAAAGGACTGTGCGACTGTCTTCATCTGCAGGGCAAAAGGCTGTTCCGTGCGGGTCATGTCCAGAATACTGTATTGCCACGCGAAAAAACCACCCATAAGAATGGCAGACATAGCGACTTGCATCCAAATGGGCTGTATCCGCGGCAGGGGTCTGGAAGCCCGTGCTGTTGCATATCGGGCGATTATCAATGGAAGCAGGGCGGCTGCGCCTACAATCATAAATGACCAGCCAAGAAGGGCGGGTAATTCCCAGTCCATCTTATAAATGAGATAAAATACAACCAACGGCGCAATTAGCACCTCAAGAACTGCGGCTATAATTATCGTATATTTCTGGTTTCTTAAATCAAGCACAAGCTTCTTCGCGATAATTTCTTTGTCTTCAAGGAATATCGACATCAAAAGCATGCAGAAAGGCAGAATGGGCAGAATGTAATAATTGCGGCGCGAACCCGAAATTGTAAAGAAAATGAATATTAATGCAATCGCAGAAATTAACCAGCGGGTGTTGTAACTGAGCGTTTTGAAGCTTTTTACCGACGCTATGACGGCGCCGATAAAAAGCGGCGCCCATGGAACGGTTAGAAGCGGAACAACTCCCAGGTACAGATAAATGGGTCCTTCATGGTCATAAGGCCTGACGTAGCGAATAATGTTTTCCTGAAACACCAGCAATAGTCCGTTTTCTCCGTAGCCTTCGGGGTTTGTCATCGCGGCGTATATAAACGGCGCCAGGTACACAGCCATGCCAATTCCCAGAGCCATCAAGTGCGAAGGCCAAAAGAGCCATTTCCACCTTTTCTCTCGCAGCAAATCAGGCAATATAACCAACACAGGCACGACAAACGCTGTCAGGCCTTTCATGTGAGCGCCGACAAACATGATCAGGTAAAAAACAACAAAGGATGCGAAACCAGGCTTTTCCCTGCGCATCCAGTACCACGTTACAGCCAGCACTATTGCGGCGAGGTTCTCTGTCTCGGCGCTGGCGATGCGCGAATACATCAGGAATCCGTAGCTGGTGAGCAGAAGACCGCCCGCAAGCATACCAACTTTGCGGGACCAGAGACGTTTTCCCAAAAACATGGTGCAGGCCAGTGCAATCAGAGCGGCTATAGCGCTCGGCAAACGCACGATAAACTCGTCCAGCCGGCCTGTTGCAGCCTTCAAACCCGCGATTGCCCAGTAAGTTATCAGCGGCTTGTCAAAGTAAGGCTCGCCTCCGATAGTAGGATGAAAGAAATCGCCGCTCAGGAACATCTCCCGGGTTATCTCCGCCCAGCGTCCTTCGGAAGACCACAACGTACGCGAACCCAATCCCCAGAGCAGTAGAAATGCCGCGGCTCCAGGAATAATATACTCTGCATATCTGTCAAACCAACTCTCTCCGGAGATAACAGAGCCTCCCGCTCCTTCAGAGTCAATTTTGTGAGAATCATTTCTACTGAACATCTAAATTTAACGTCCTTTCCATTCTCCTTCGTACTGCTGTGAAGAACGAATTTTATGTCTTTATCGGCTTTTTCATTTTTTTCGTATTAACTTTAGTATTACATTAGTCCTTGTATTCTGTCATGCTCAGTAGGGAAATTTTCCCACCCATTATAGCTTCGGATTTCTAAATGTAAATTCAAATTTTTCCGCCATTTCTTCATCCTGGACAATCTGCAGGCATTTAAGGTTCAAAATGAGCTATTTTCCTCGCATTATACGCAAGAAAGCTTAACGCAAACTTAAGACTTTGAAAAAACTAAAGGCGTGCCAGGCGGGTGCGAACGAGCGTGCCGTGCCCGGGATCGGAAGAAATTGAGATATCTCCCCTGTGACGACGCGCATTTGGAAGCGGTCAAACAAATGAGCCAGACTTTCGGGCGGAATTCCTCCTCCTTCGTCGTGAATATCTACAATGACGTGTCTGTCCGAATCGGGCCTGAGCGAGACGTGAATGGTTCCTTTGGGAGGTCCGTACTTGACCGCGTTGTCGAGGATATTGCTGAACAAGCGGATCAGCTCGTCTATATTCCCGTGCACGATCGTGTCAGGAGGCTCATCGAGAGTTACGCGTCCTCCTGAGAGTTCCATTTTCTTCCCATATGTTTCTGCAAGCTCTTTGAGCAAAACATCAAGTCGCACTTCTCCGTCAGAATCGTTCACGTCCACTTCGTCCATGCGTGCCAGTAAGAGCATTTGCCGGATAATCTTTTCCATCCGCTCGATGTCCTCCAGGGTCTCATCTATCGCGGCGACGCAGCGTTCGCGATCACTCTGGAGCATTTGTGCCGCTTGGAGGGTGCTTTTCGCCAAGCTCAGCGGTGTGCGAAGCTCGTGTGCCGCATCCGATGTGAACTGTTTTTGCTGCTCCAAAATCCTGTCGAGCCGGTTGAGCATGTCATTTAGTGCTTCAAGAAACGGGCTTAGCTCCTTCGGAGCTTTTTTATTATCGAAAATAGACTCTCTGACCTTCGGATATGTGATGTCTTTCAGTTTTTTTGCAGTGATATCGATAGGAAGCAGGCCGCATCGAACTGTCCAGAACGTTGCAATTACAGAGCTCAAGATCAGGCCCGCTCCTAAAATAAAGAGCAATTTTAAAAATTCGTGCATTTCATGAAAAGTGAAATGGCTTGAACCGGCTACCGCGATATTGACGACATCTCCGTTTATCTTATGCCGCAGCCAGGCGATCCTGTACTCGTTGCCGGGGATTCCTTTATTTACAAAACTTGATTCTTCAATTACAGGCCTGTTTTGCTCGGAGAGTTCGTGAAGCCAGCGTCCCTGCTCGCTCTCAGCACTCTGTCCTGCAAGCAAATCGGAAGATGAATCGTCCAGCC
>JARRRJ010000218.1:0-4624 GCA_037380865.1 Sedimentisphaerales bacterium | reverse complement strand
CCCCACGAGAGAACCATCTGACGTGCGATATTTGTTGCCTGCTGAATATCCGATTGCGCGCCGCTGGAAATATCTTCACAGAATATCTCTTCTGCGATGCGCCCGCCAAAGGATACCTGCAACAACGCCATTAGATATCTCTTGGTGAATATCGTTCTGTCCCTTTCAGGCAGCGCAAAAGTAGCGCCTCCCATCGGTCCTCGCGGAATAATACTCACCTTGTGAAGCGGATCAGCATCCTTGAGCAAAGACTGTACAAGCGTATGTCCTGCTTCGTGATACGCGGTGACTTCCTTTTCTTTTTTGTCGACAACCCTGCTCTTTTTTGCACGGCCCCAGCGCACCTTGTCCCTTGCTTCTTCCAGGTCAGCCATTTCGATATAGTCTTTATTTGCCATTGTAGCGGCGAGAGCGGCTTCGTTAATAATCGCGGCCAAATCCGCACCGCTGAACATAGGAGTTCCGCGTGCAAGCCTTTCGAGATTTGCATCGGGACCCAGTTTTACTTTCTTGGCATGAACTTTCAAAATCTCGGCCCGTCCCTTTATATCGGGCAGCGGCACGAAAATCTGCCTGTCGAACCTTCCGGGTCGCGTCAAGGCATTATCAAGGATGTCTGCTCGGTTTGTTGCAGCTATTACAATAACCTGGTCATTCGTGTCGAAACCATCCATCTCGACCAGGATAGCGTTGAGCGTTTGTTCACGCTCGTCGTGGCCGCCTCCGACGAAGCCCGGGCCGCGCTTGCGACCGATCGCATCAACTTCATCCAGGAAGATGATGCATGGAGAATTGTCCTTCGCCTGCTTGAACAAGTCACGAACGCGTGACGCGCCTACACCGACGAACATTTCGACGAAGTCGCTTCCGGAAATGCTGAAGAACGGCACATCAGCTTCTCCTGCTATTGCCTTGGCAAGCAGAGTTTTTCCGCATCCGGGCGGGCCTACAAGCAGAACGCCTCGAGGGATTCGGCCTCCGAGCCTCTGGAATTTCCTCGGATTCTTCAAGAACTCGATTATTTCGGTGACCTCTTCTTTGGCCTCCTCGACTCCCGCTACGTCCTTGAATGTAACTTTTGCTTTATCTTTTCCCTGTACGCGATGCTTGCTTCTGCCGAACGACATTAGCATTCCGCCTGCGCCGCCGCGAATGTTGCGAACGAGGAAGAAATAGAAGATGCCAACGAATACGAGCAAAGGCAGAACCCATTGGAGGAAGAAAATCAACCACGGGCTCTGTGTAGCGGCAGTGTTCTCAATCCCTGTTTTTTCAATTATATCGCGAATCATCGGTCCATAGACTTCGGGAATGTAAGTTACTACGAACGTCTCTTTTTTGTTTTTTTCAGTGTTGAGATATTTGTCTGTAAACTGTCCTGTTACCTCATTTTCTTTTACTGTAAGACTCTTAATGTCTCCGTTATTGGCAAGTTTCTGAAATTCAGTGAAGCTGAGTTTCTCGACGGTTTGCGACTGGTTGAGCATCATCATGATGATAAATACTACGATCGCTATGACGATGTACGTAATCGGAGTACGTCTCTGCGGTGTGGGCGTTCTTCTGCCCGGTCTGTTTTGCATGCCGTAAGGAGGTCTTACAGGTCTTTTGTTTTGTTTTCCATTCATAATTAATACTTAGCTTCCTAATTTCTTTTCGATTCGGATGGTAATTCTACCAACTTTTTTCCATGTGTTCTACGATATTCAGGGCAAGATTGTTTGCCGCAAGGCTTGAACCGTACTGAAAGTCCTGGTTCTGGTATTCTGAGTAACTTGCTGAGGAGCTGATTGTCAGATTATCTATGAGCAATTCTCCCGTCTTGAGGTCTTTCCAGTTTACCACCGCGGTCATTCCCACCTCTTTTTCGAGTACGTGTCCTGTCAGCCGCTCCATCGTAAGTGCGGCCTCACCGATGTTCAAAATGCGGCCGGTAATTACCGAATCTGCATAATCTTCGCTCGTGACAATCTTATAAGGCGTGTCAGTTTCTATGCGCTTGGCAAGTGCATCAGAAAGCTCGTATTCTACGCCGCGACGAAAAGTCTGATTGTCGAACATTTTGACGGATACCGTCTTTACATTTTCGGGAAATATCGATTCGTTGGAATAGCCTGCAAATGTACTGCATCCCTCCAGAATCAAAGCGAAAGCTCCGAGCGCACAACAGCAAAAAAATATTGTTGTTGTGTTTGTGCTGTAATTTTTCATACATCCTTGTTTCATTGTACCCATCTTAACTCTTAGTATTTTTGTCGAGCATATTTTTTGCCATTTCAGCACTCTTGCTTTCCGGCCAGTTGCTCACAACCATATCGAAGTACAGGTTCGCTGACTGTTTATTACCCATTCTCTGATAATAGAGGCCCGTCCTGAGCTGCTTATAGGCTAGTTCTTCCGTGATTGTGCTTAGCGTCTCATCGACTCCTATCTCAGCGGCATATTCGGGATAGCTTGTCTTCAAGATTTCAAAATAGCTCTTTGCGGTACGCAAAGGCGCGGCGTCATAGCTCCATTTCTTCGAATTCGGGTTCTTGTTATAAGCGTCGAGTTTTGCTCTTGCCATCCCGAGAAGCGCGTCTCTGTCGGTAATTGCGTCTTTGTCGGCAAGTGAATATATTTCGTACCATTTCAGATAAGCTTCCTCGAATTTTTTGCGCTTTTCATAATTTTTCGCAATTGCTATAGAAGCATCCAAACTGATTTGCTTGTCGTAGCCTGCGTGGTCTATCATTTTTTCGAGGATACCGATTCCCTCTTCGTTTCCTGAAATTGGAATCAGGCCAAGGACGACTTTCTTGCGGCCTTCCAGATAGGTCATGCCGATCTGGTACTCTCGAATGATAGAAGGATTGCTTAGCGGGCTCTCCGGATATTTTGTAAGCAGCTTATCGTAGATTCGGGCCGCTTTGGAGAATTTGTTCCTGGAGAGCAGAAGCTCTGCTTTCACAAACAGGTCCATATCCGCGTCGGCATAATCGGGGAAATCAGCCTTGAGAGCGGCAAATTCTTTTCGAGCGTCTTTTGTTTTGCCTTTGTCAACAGTCTTTTGCACGTCTGCGGCCGCAGAAAGGAATCCTGTATCATTGCTGTCTGCAACGATATCCCAATTCTGGTTTTCTTCCAGCCGCCAGGTTTCAGCCCGAGCCAACGGAATCTGTGCCGAAAAAACCGCGAGAATAATAAACATAAATACAGTTTTGCGTCTCAGCATATTTCAAACCTGAAAAGACCGTATAAATTTAACAGGTACACTTCCACCAATAATGCTAAATTATAACGGATTCCCGGAATAACTGCAAATCAACTGTAATAAAATATGCCAACTTTTGCTTTTTGCCTGTCAAGCTGCTAAAAAGCGGGGTATTTCGGTAAAAAAGTTGTTTTACACAGTTTTTGGTCTTGCGGGAGAATTGTGAAAAACATATTTTCAAGAATCGCTGGAGTCTCTCGCAGACGTGCGGTGTATCTATATCCTGGTGTGTTCCGGTTGTATTGTCTTGCCGCGCAGAAGTGCGTATGCTGATCTACACAACCTGCGAGAGCGGACCCGTGATGTATCCGAATATTTTACATTTCTTGACGCAGAACGCTGAATCCCATATAGTATTGCCTACATTAAGCATCATGAAATGAGTTGGAGTTTATGAAAAATGGCCCAAAAGAATCAATGTGATAAATGTAAAGGTTTATGCTGCAGATATTTTGCGTTACCGATAGAGACGCCGGAAGACAAGAGTGATTTCGACGATATAAGGTGGTATTTGTGTCATAAAGACGTTACTGTTTTCGTAGAGGACGGCGATTGGTACCTGAACATCAAAAACAAATGCAGGCACCTGACCGAAAAAGACAATCGATGCCGCATTTATGAAAAGAGACCGAATATCTGCAGAAAGTATAAACACGCCGACTGCGATTTTACCGAAGGCGAGTACGATTACGAGCTTCATTTTACTGACGATAGGCAGATGGAAGAGTACATAAAAATCAAGTTCGACAACAACGTGATAGAAAAACAGAAAGCAAAGAAGAAAAAGAGCAAAGGGAAAGCCAGGGGTAACAGATGAAAATACCACCTGTAAAAGGGACGAGGGATTTCTATCCTCAGGAAATGTCAGTGCATAACTGGATAATTGACGGATGGAAGAAAGTCTCACTTCGGAATGGTTTCGAGGAATATGACGGCCCGATTTTCGAGTACCTCAAAATGTTCCAGGTAAAGAGCGGCGATGAGATTGTCGAGCAGCTTTTTTCACTCACCGACAGGGGTGGAAGAGACCTCGCTCTCAGGCCCGAAATGACTCCCACGCTCGCGCGAATGGTGAACCAGAAAATAAATTCACTCCCAAAACCGATAAAATGGTTTTCGGTTCCAAGATTGTTCCGCGCAGAGCGTCCCCAGAAAGGAAGACTGCGCGAGTTCTTCCAGTGGAATATCGACATAATAGGTGTCGATGATGTCCTCGCAGATGCAGAAGTCATTTTCACCACTATAGATTATCTCAGGCAAACAGGATTAACTCCGAACGATATAGTTGTGAGAGTGTCCAGTCGAAGAATGCTCAAAGCTATTATGAAAAGTATCGGTATTTCTGATCAACGTCTGATTCCTCTATATGCA
>JARRRJ010000217.1:0-4626 GCA_037380865.1 Sedimentisphaerales bacterium | reverse complement strand
CTTATTAGTTTTTCAATATAGAGTTATTTCGCCGAGAGTTTCCTTAACGGACTGCGGCTTAATATCATCATAACCTTTTCTATTAAAGAGATATTCACAGTTAAGTACCACTTCCGATACAGGATCTTCGCCGTATCGGCAGAATTCGTTGTCGGTCTTTTTCATATCTACCGACTTTATAGTCATATCAAGAACTGTAATCTGGTTATGCTTATACGTGTGAGTCTGTCCGGATTTATCAGTATATTTATGTTCCTTGGCGCTGCAAAGCTCCTTTACAAGCTGCGGAAATTCGCTCGTACTGACTATGAAAGTCACGTTGAAATGTATAACGTCATTATTCTCATCACAGTATCGTCCTGTCGGTGTTTCCTTTGGAATGTCAACGGTAGAAAGCACATACTGAGGTCTGCCGGCATACTTTTTCTCAATGCCGGCCATATTTCCCACCCTGACTAATCCTGTTTCATCGGAGAAACCGACCTTCAGGAGCCTCTTTACAGGAGCCTCCAGGAGACTTTTATGGCCTTCGTTCATAGCGACTATCGTATCGAAAACATCTGTTATGACCCAGTAACCCAGCTGAGAATACCAGCAGTTCTGAATGTCCTCGTTCCAGGAAGTATATTCGTAAGTCGTCCAGAACTCATAGCCGCTGATTGTGTACGGATCTATATAAGCAAAAGCGGATCCGGCCTTCTTCCGGCAGAGCTCGTCCACTATTATTCCCGTAATATTTTCCTGGCTTGCCATGGTATCGTAACTTCTCCCCATCCCGAGCGCCTGCGACTGTATAATGCTTTCTATACGCGACGATTCCAGTTCATCTTCGATTTCTTCCTTTGTCGGGGGAAGAATCGCATTGTGACTTTCGATAAACTTGTCTATTCCATCGCGGTAGCTGCGCCCGAACTCAAAAAAGATCGACTGAGAAAAATTGGGATTGTTGGGATCCAAATTGAAGATAACATCATTTAACAAGTTCCTCTGCGTGGTCTGTATCGCCAAACGCTCGATGCTATTCGCATCGCTTGCAAGTTTATCCAGGCTCTCCTGCTCTGCTTTCAACTTATTGGGAGAAACGGTCCTGTCCTTGAATCTGTCTATTACAGCAGCGCCCTTCGTTATACTTTTTTCCTGAATCTCTTTTGTCAGGCTGCTGCTGAGCAGCTGTGTCGGTATGAAGAGCAGCACTGCCACCATCGCGATGATTACAGAGACCAGCAGCGGTACATTATTCCTGAATATACTCAGTTTTTCCAGGACTACTTTCAAGATATCTTTGAAATTCGGAAGATTCATTTTTCACTCACACATAATTAAAAAAGAATTTTTTTAACAGAGATTATTTCCTCTCGGATGCGCGTCACATCTGGTACGGATCGTTAAAAGAAATCGCCGGAGGCTCCGGTGCATCCTTCCACAAAAATTTTATCTTTAGGGTGAACCAGTGATCATTTACTTCACCTACAGTCCCATCCGGTTTCAAGACTGCACTTACAGGCTCCCTCGTAAGCGGATCCACCAGGGGTATGTCGGTAAGCTGGTACTGTATGTTGTAGCTTCCGATGCTTGTCGAGTAGGTTTTAGTCTTTTCCACGCCTGTCCCGACAGGATATCCTTCGTCAAGTCGTACCACTTCGACATCCAGTTTATAACTGTCCGAGTTAATTTTGTCGTACACCTGGAAGGGGTACTCGTTGGGATCAGCCAGTTGGTCCATATGCTCGAGTCGGGTTACAAAGCCCCATTTGCTCCTGTCGTTTCCCGTATTCGGAGGATCGAGCAGACTTCGGACATCAGCTTCACTGTAGCCGTAGGGACAATATCCGACCAGAGTAACAAGGAAACCGGAGTCTTTTTGTTCCTCGGTCGTTGTAGTTTCATTGCCATAGAGCGACCTTCCGCTGGCAACCTGCTGCATCGCGGCCAATCGAGCGGCCTCCGCCTGCCTTTCAAGCGTTCTCTGAGCCTCAGCGTCTATCCCGTAGGCACTCATTTGCTGTGAGAAGTCCATTTCCTGAAATTGTGTATTTGCAAGGTCCGTCGTGAAGCGGTATACCATATTTGTAAGAAATATCTGCTTTCTCTGTTTGCGAGGAATCGCTCTGACCTCCTCTGCATCGCCGCGAGCGAAAGCTTCGTAAAGCTGTGCCTGTTGGGGATTGTTCTTTTCGTTGGGCCTGGCCGCGTCTATCATATTCACAAGACGCATCACAGTGTCACGATAGTCGAAAACCTTAAACGCATTTTCAATCGAAGCTTTTAATTCATCTTTCTGCATCTGGATATCGGCCTCGTCGTTCGAAGCAGCCTGAACCTCGTTGAGTATTGTTCCCCATCTCAGTCTGTCCGGGCTGTGCCTGTCATATTGCATCTTGCTCCAGAAAGTTTTGCCGAAGCTCATCAGTGAGACAGCAAGGAGCAGACACGCGGCAGTAATGAAATACCTTCCCTTGCTGGCCCAGGCCCTGGACCTGGCGATAGCTCGGGGAAGAAGGTTGCTCTCGATTCGTCCCATGCCAAGTCCCTGGAGCGCGAGTCCGTATACGATACCGAAATCGGTGACGCTCTCATGGAACTTCGCCTGAGAGACACTCGGATTCAACGCGAGTCTCTTGAAAGAATCCGGCCTCTCGGCAGGCGTCTGAAGCGTCTGCTGAAGATATTTAAGCAGGCCGCGAAGTTTGGCGCCGCCTCCCATTGCTACAATCTTCTTTATTTTCACGTTCGGATTCGAACTGTTATAAAAACCGATCGAACGCTGAACTTCGGATGCCAAGTCGGTAAAGACGGGCCTCATCGCCTGGAATATCTGCCTGGCATATTTGCTCATCGGCGCTGTGCGTTTGAGCTTTTCCGCTTTGTCAAAATTAAGCTTGAATGTATCAGCGATTGCCTGTGTAAAAGTATTGCCGCCGATAAGGACGCATCTTTGCCAGACTGTGGACTTGGTACATACGACCAGGTCCGTGTTTTCCGCGCCCACGTTGAGAATTACAACAGCCTGATCCTCGGACGTAAACAAATCGGGACGATCATAGAGGAGATAATTATAAAGAGCCATCGGCGCTATTTGCACATAACTTACCTCGATATCCTCTCTGGCCAGCGGATTTAAGGCTGAGTTAACGATATCGTTTTTTATGGCAAAAATTCCCACTTTGATCTCGGGACTTTCCGGCTCCGACATCAATTGCCAATCCCACTGAACATCATTAATTCCGAACGGAATCTGCTGGACAGCCTCGAATTTAACCATCTCCGGGATGCGCTTCGCTTCCACTGGAGGCAGATTCACAAATCTCACGAAACTGTTCTGACTCGGTACAGACACTACAATTTCGTCCATGCTCAAATCATATTTTGTCACCAGCTCGCGAAGGCTTATTGCAATAAGCTCTTCTCTCTCATCTTCAGTAACATTACCTGAGCTGAGAATTTTTCCGTGCTGAATGTTCTCGAAGCCAATTACTTCGGCAACTCCTCTCTCTGTGCTCAAGCACAGGGCCTTCAGAGAATTGTTGCCTATATCAATCGCCCAAACTGTTCCTGTTACCGCAGCCATAAAAACCTCACGTTTAATCCCGCTCGCAACTCATCTTACGAGCTAAATGAACTACCACTTGTAAATCCGTTCCAATAATTATAGATTATACCATAATATGAAAACTTTTTCCATACACACTCTCGGCTGCAAAGTCAACCAATATGAAAGCCAGCAGATAAGGCAGTTGCTTGAAGACTTCGAGCTTCGAAGCGCAGAACCTTCTGAAGAGCCTGATATGGTTGTCATAAATACATGCTGTGTAACTCATACTGCCTCAGCCAAGAGTAGGCAGCAAGTACGAAAATTTCAAAAACACCATCCTGAAGCCATTCTTGTTGTTTGCGGCTGTCTTCCTGTGGCAGGAAGCGACATATCACGCTTGAATCCGCCGGCAGGTCAATCAGCGACACGGGCTGAAAACATCAAATTTGTCACAAATCGTGACGAGCTTGCCGCAATCCTTATTCAATTGGTAAGCAGAGCTTGCCCCCTGCAACATTGTCGAACCGACCCGCATTACACAGGCCGCTTTTATCACCAATCTATTAACTCGATTAAACCAGAAAACGCCCTTAAAATCAAGTCAAAAAACCAATTTCATGAAAATCCCGACTTGCCCAAATTAACTTGTTTCAAAGACCAAACAAGGGCTTTTCTGAAGGTTCAGGACGGCTGCGATGCTTTTTGTTCATACTGCATCATACCGAAAATACGCTCGGATATCAGCAGCAAGCCTGTCAATGAAGCTCTCGAAGAGGCAAAAACGCTCGTCCGGGCGGGTCACCGGGAAATTGTCATAACAGGCATATGTCTTGGCGCCTACGGGCGGAAAAGTGCCCGAAGACGGCATGATATTTCCGAAAAAACCGATTATCTGGCCGATTTGGTGGAAAAAATTGCCCAAATCCCGCATCTTGAAAGGATAAGACTAAGCTCAATCGAGCCGTCTGATATTACCGAACGATTGCTCGATGTCTTCCGTACGTGCAGCAACATTATGCCGCACCTGCATCTGTCCCTGCAGTCAGGCTCGGATGATGTCCTCAAAAAAATGTGCAGAAGATATAAAATTAATG
>JARRRJ010000216.1:4632-6939 GCA_037380865.1 Sedimentisphaerales bacterium | reverse complement strand
AGCTCAACAATTCTTTATGGCCTGGCCTTTTGGCCTCCGGCAGCACGCGGAGAGAATCAAATGCGGCCAGTTCAAATTCAAATACTGATGAATAACTCTCCGGACCAGGTTCTATGCCTATACTTGATAAGTTGGGCTCAGATAAAAATTTCTCAAGATACGAACGCATGTCATACGTCCCGCTCGTAGCGAGACTCGTCCATATCTTTTTCATTGTTGCGGCATCATCTATTCCGAATTCGGAAGGATTATCAAGGATCCTGGAAAGCATTGATTCAATATCTTCATCAGCAAATGCATCGGCCTGGTCAATTATCTCGCTGAGCAGCGATTGAGCAAATCTTTTTTTATTCCAAAGAGCAAGTGAGGGATTAGCTCCAGAATTACCTACGAGGGGTGTGTCTTTATATTTCACATAAGCTTCCATTAACCGGTCACTGAGATTACCATCCTGAGAGGCTATAATTAAACGTACTATCAATGAAAGAAGACTTGCCCGTTGAGAATCAGTAATATAGGCGCTTGCAACCAGCTGCCAGAGAATACTTTTCCTGCCGAAGTCAATATCTCCGTCGAACAAAGCAAGCATTCTCTTGATACTGTCTTTGTCGTCGGCCCGCAGCAGCAAACTCATGCCCTTAATAAAAAACAGCCGATTATCACCACTTAACCTTCCCGCATTGCCGTCAGCATACATTGGTATATCAGCTTCTCCTCTTGCAACAGCATCACTGTAGTTGCGTTGAACCTGTTCCACTAAATCTATATACCTCCTTTCAATTGCATCTATGACAGGGCCCGAAGGTATCAAATCATCAGGCAGAATATTCATATATTCAAGGGCCAGTTGAGAAGACTCGCCTCCTATTCTCGCTGCCCAGTAATTTATAGTTTCCTGGCTCGGTTCGTTACCAAAAAGAAGAATATCCTGGGCGTCTGCAAAGAATTTCCAGAATTCCGGCGTTACGGGATTATTATAGTCAACGGGATAAATGCCCGTAAAGGCATCTAAAAATTTCGGTTCGCTTTCGGCACCGTGAACCATCGCCGCGAAATATTCTGTGCCCTCTTTCAGTGCATTGAGTTGGTCGTCGTATATCACAGCAGGAACAGTAATTATTTGACCGATTTCCAATGCGTTCTCAGGCAGGGCTTCCAGTACATCGAGTTGAACTGTTACCCTGTGTCTGCTCATCCAATCCTCACCCCCGGCCCATTTCTTGTCAAGCAAACCCGTGATTATATCATCAACATTTATTTCTACTTTCACAAGGCGATCATAATACATCTCTAATAACTGTTCAGCTGACATGGCTGCCAACTCCGGTGGATTTTTGATCTTATGCTCGGAGTCAGTCAAAACATAAAACCGCAATACTACCAGGACCAGCACTGCCGCGGCCGAAAACGCAAACCTTCTATATCTATAAAACGGCGATGATTTTGCAGTTTTGTTTTTGACAGCTTCTTGTTTCAATTTTTTGATAATCTGCGCTTTTCGTGATTCGTTCATTTTCTGCTCCTGGCCGTGCACAGAAATGAGGTTCTTAATATTTTCTTCAAAGTAGTCTTTCTTTTCCATTTTTATTCACCTGACTTTCAAGTCCGTTAAGTCCGAATTGCCCGCCAGTTTTGTAAATATCTTCTCAAATGATTTTCGCGCTCGATGAAGAAGGACTTTAGCCGCCCCTTCAGTTATTTGCCGAAAATCAGCGATTTTCTTTATTGAATCGCCGTCATAATAGTGCAGCCGCAATACTTCACGATAGCCGGCGGGAATACCTCCCAAAGTAATTTGTACAAGCTCAGCCATCTCCTGCGTATGAAGAATCTCCTCGGGTATCAGCTCAGAAGACACGTTCCTGGAGTGATTGAGGGATTTAGCATCCAACAAATGAGCATAGGAATTTGAAAAACCTCGTTTTTTCGCTCTCAAAGCCTTTTTTATATGATTTCTGCTAATCAAAAGTAACCAGATATACATGCTTGCCTTTTTTGGGTCATATTGAGCCATTTTGGTGATTCCTTCGAGAAACGTGTCCTGTATAATATCACTTGCCAAATCCGAGTCTCTGCCAACTTTGAAGTAAACAAATGTAAACACTGCATCTGCATACCGGCGGAACCATTGCTCTATCGCCGCAGACTCTCTTCGAGACAGCTTCTCAAGTTCATTCCTGTCAATCTGCCTTGGCATCATTAACTAAATGTACATCAAAAACGGATTGGTTACATAAGAAAATATTGTTTTTCCATTATCGTCCCTTAATTCGCGAATGAGCCTTTTTCTTTGATTTGCCCCTAAAT
>JARRRJ010000216.1:0-4627 GCA_037380865.1 Sedimentisphaerales bacterium | reverse complement strand
ACCAAGGCCTGAAAAGCCGAGGAATGGAGATTTTCCCAAATCAACACGTTAAGATAGCAACATATCCCCTTATTTAGCATATACTTACAATCTTTCGTGCGATTTTGGGGGCGTTTTCCCATTTTGACAAACGTAACTTCTGCAGAATTGACACAATGCCATACAGAATATTGATAATTTTTCTTGACCGATATGTCGATATGGTCTATGATAAGAATCTGTAAAACAACAGTTGATGAACTGGATTGTATGGGCGTCCCGGGTATTTTGACGAGTACCTCCGATTTTTTCAGGGACCGACACGAAAAGGGATTTATAACTCTTTTCTACAAAGGTAGTTAAGTTACAAAGAGGCTTTTTCAGCGCCTGTAGAGAAAATAGAAATGACACTTGTATTGTTATTTATTCGAGTTTCTGTCATATTTCACTTTATGATGCTGAAGAGTAATTTAAGCGTGAAACGAAATCAGCTTGGAAAAGCATTCGGTAATCCGCGAGGGAGTCGCAGGTTGAACAACGATTTTATCAATCGCCATATTAAGAAAATGTCTTGCAGCGCGTCTCGCTGGGGGTGCTGTAAGGCAATTCTGTTCCAAAAAGCGGCACACATACGGGAGATTTTGGGACCGTATGCGTGTTGCGCCCTGCTAACAGACAGCCAACCATGAAAGAAGGTTGTTGCCGAAAATCAATTTCGTAATTCAAGCTCACTTCTTTGAAACTTTCACCTGGAAGTTCTGCAGTCCTTTCCATCAGCGTTCTCTTGCTGAACAGCAGGCTGATGCTCTGTAGAGATTGATCTGCGAACCATCCGCCGAACAGCATGAGACACTAAAATAACTTTAAGAATACAGGGAAAGGTTGAAGATATGAATGCCATATTAATGGAACTCACCATTGGAGGTGTTATGGCCACGATTATCGCGTTTATTCTGGGTATTGCCCTGTGCGCGATTATTGTCCAGATGATAAACAGGGCAAAGGCAAATACTTTCGAGCAGGATTTGCAGAGGCAAATCGACGGTGCCAATAAAGAAGCTGAAAACATAATAAAATCCGCACAGCTGGAAGCAGCGGCGGAAGCAATTAAGAAAAGAGAAGAATTTACTATCGAGTCAAATAAGATTCGGGCCGAGCAGCACGAGAACGAAATGCGCCTGACAAAGCGCGAGGATGTTGTCGAGCGACAGGCTGAAAATCTCCAGCAGCGGGAAAACTCCTTAAAACAGCAGCAGCAGGAACTGAAAAGACGATTATATAACGTGGATGTGAAGGACAAGCAGCTTTCGTCGGTGATGGCCCAGCAGAAGAATCAGCTGCTGAAAATCACATCGATGAATATCGGCGAAGCCCGCGAGCTCCTTCTCAAGCGGCTCGAAGACGAATGTGAGCACGAGATGTCGTCGCTGATTCAGAGAAAAGTCGAAGAGACAAATGAAATAGCCGACGAGAAATGCAGGGAGATAATCAACACTGCCATCCAGCGTTACGCCGCTGAGCAGACCTGCGAAGCGACCGTCTCGACAGTCGAGATTCCCAACGACGACATGAAGGGCAGAATCATAGGCCGGGAGGGACGCAACATTCGAGCCTTCGAGAAATCCACGGGAGTAGATGTCATTGTGGACGACACGCCCGGCATGATTGTTGTGAGCGGCTTCAATCCAGTCAGACGCGAAGTGGCACGCCTCTCGATGGAAAGGCTCATACAGGACGGCAGGATACATCCCTCGCGAATCGAGGAACTTGTCGCCCAGACGAAAAAGGATGTCAACCACAAGCTGTTGCAGCTGGGCAAGGACGCAGCAGTCGAAACGAACGTCAGGGGCCTGAGCAACAAGGTTCTGAGCCTGATCGGTGCACTGAACTACAGGACAAGCTACGGCCAGAACGTTCTTCGACACAGCATAGAAGTCGCTTTCCTGTCACAGGTTATGGCTGATGAGCTCGGTCTGGACGGCTCCATAGCACGTCGTGCAGGCCTGCTCCACGACATAGGCAAAGCGATAGACCATGAAGTGGAAGGTAATCACCCCACAATCGGCACGAACTATCTCAAGAGGTTCAACGAATCGCCGGTAATACTCAACGCAGTCGCGGGTCATCACGGCGATATTCCCGCTGATAATCCGTATACACCGCTCGTAGCCGCCGCTGACGCTATCAGCGCCTCACGCCCGGGTGCACGAAGGGAAACGCTCGAAAGATATATCAAGAGGCTCGAGAAACTCGAGGAAATCGCAAGTGGCTTCAAAGGCGTCGAGAATGCCTACGCGATACAGGCGGGACGCGAAATACGTGTTATTGTTTCCGCTGACCAAGTCGACGACGACTCAGCCATGAAAATTGCACGCGACATTGCCAAGAAAGTCGAGGATGAGATGACCTATCCGGGTGAAGTGCAGGTTACCCTGCTTCGAGAAGTACGCTGTATCGAGTTCGCCAGGTAGCACGGGCTTCCAGCTGAATGAGGTGACTTAGACTTTTGGTATTTTGAACTTTATTTGGATTTATGAAGATTAACATACTATGTATAGGCGACATTGTAGGCAGGCCGGGCAGGCGAATCATTGCTAAAAAGCTCAGGTCCCTGGTCGAGACACACGATATTGACTGCGTCATAGCAAACGCGGAAAACGCAGCCGGCGGCTCAGGCCTTACGCCGCAAATATATGACAAGCTGCTTCGATACGGCATAAACCTCATCACTCTCGGCGACCACACATATCGAAAGAGAGATATCATCCCTATCCTCGAGACAGCCGACAACATTGTGCGCCCCGCAAACATGTCCGAGCGGGCCGCAGGCAGGAGCTATGCAATATACAAGACATCCAAGGGCCCGACAGTTGCAGTTCTGGCGCTGATTGGCAGACTTTTTATGAAGCCCGCCGATTGCCCGTATAACGCCGCAGACAGAATACTGCCCCAGCTTCAGCAAAAGGCCGACATCATAGTTGTGGACTTCCACGCTGAAGCTACGAGCGAAAAAGTCGCCATGGGTTATCACCTTGACGGCCGAGCAAGCCTCTGCTTCGGCACACACACCCATGTCGCTACCGCAGATGAGAAAATCTTCCCGAACGGCACCGCATACATCACCGACATAGGCATGACAGGTCCGCACGATTCCATTCTCGGTCGCGGCGTTGAGAACGTCCTCAAATCCTTCAGAACGCAAATGCCATTCCCGTTCGAGATAGCTTCAGGCGACGTAAAACTCAATGCAATTCTGGTCACTGTTGACAGCAATACCAAAAAGGCAGAGCGCATACAGCGAATCAGAATTGACGCCGAATCGGAAGAATCCGCACCGTACGACAGTGACGATGGCAGACCCGAATATCTCAACAACCATTTTTAACGGCTCGAAGCGTCAGTTATGCTAAAAACTACTCCCTGACGAGTTCTTACGTGTCTCGCTGCAATCCTGACCCGGTCCGAATTGGCTTTGTTCCGCAAACGCTGCCTCGCTTCCATTCCCCGCATTCTCCGACAAATCCGAAAAATTGGCTTTGTTTATCACAGCGTAGCTTGTGCCACAGGTATCGTCAGACGAAGCCGGATTTATAACGACGTTACGCTCCATCTGATTTCGCCCTGACAAGCAGTCATTAGACGAAGCTGGATTTGTCCTGTCTCCTGTATTGTGTGTTCTGTATCCTTCTCCATATTGGGTTTGTTTCTCCTTTCTCAGCCTTTGTGTTTTACGATATTCCGCAGTTACTTTATAAAGACTGCTCTCGATGCGGCGCTCATACGATAAGAGCAGGTCAAGCGACCTGGCATCCGCAAAATCCCTCTTTAAAGCGTATCCCGTAATCAGGTCAAAATTACCTGACCTTGCTTCTTCCTGCGCATCGTCCATCAAGCTCCGGCAGGAATGCATGCTGAAATCTATAAGCGCATCTACGAGCACATTCTGAAAATACTCGGCGCGTCTCAGCCGCCATGAAAGAGCGACAATCCTTTGAGCCAGCATTAATTCCATCCCTCCCGAGGGAGCCAGATCCTCCATCATCACATTGCGAAACAGGTTGAATTCTTCCTGGCTTTCACTCTTAATCACATTCTTTATTGCACAGAGCCCATGTTTAAGGGCATTCTGCGAAACAACCTCCTTTCCCCGAGCGGTACGAGGCCCGGTAGATTTCTTTGCATTTTCACGATTGGCTTTGATTTGCGCTTGAGTTGCCATAATTTTTCTCCTTTCTTTCTTGGACAGGATGACAGGATTGACGAAGATAAAGAAATATCCTGATAATCCTGAAAATCCTGTCAAATTACATTAACGTTTCAAACGAGGGCAAAAAACTATGTCCCTCTATAATTAATAGTGTAAGGTGTTGCGTGTATGATTGATTTCCTTGACATTTTTCTCTTTTCGAAAAATGCTAAGTCCCTGTGTTAATTGGAATAAAAAATATTTTAAACTTTTTTATTTTTTTAAAAAGGGTGTTGCGTGTTTGAATGAAAACTGAGCTAAAAATGAGGGTACGGGAAAGAGGTTAAAAGTGCCTGAAGTGAACTAAAGTGACTAAAGTTAAAAGCAGGATGGTTTTAAAGCCATCCCTGTCACGTAAAGCTGAAATCAAAAGCTAAAAAGAACAAGTTGAAGAATCTCAAA
>JARRRJ010000215.1:0-4628 GCA_037380865.1 Sedimentisphaerales bacterium | reverse complement strand
TTTTATAAATCCTTGAGTTGCGTGGGAATCTTCTCCATAAGGGCTGTGCAGTGTAACACACGGGGACGGAGTCTAAAGAGTGACTGCCAGAAAACTGGAAAGCTCTCGTTTAGTCCTTGTTCAGCCGGAATTATGAGACAACATACCTCTCAGGACGCCTCTAATTCCTTATGTATTGGCCGTTATTGCTATATTTTATTATCGTCCTCCTGCTCGTAGGCGCTATGCTTGTAGGATCGTTCTACCTCGGAGAGAAACATCGCGATCGAGTCACAGGGGAGCCTTACGAATCCGGGATAAAGCCGACTGGCACGACCGGGATTCGCCTGTCAGTAAAATTCTATCTTGTAGCACTGTTCTTCGTAATATTCGACGTCGAATCTATCTACATATTTGCCTGGGCTATCGCATTTCGTCAATCCGAATGGGCAGGATATATCGAAATCGTAATTTTCATAGCAATTCTCGTTCTGACTCTAATCTATTTGTGGCGCATGGGCGCCCTTGACTGGAGCAAACGAAATACGAAGAATTATCCTGACCCACAAAAGCAAGACACTGAACCAATAATTAGATAAAGTTTCCGGTTTTATATGAATAATGAAATTAAGAAAATAATTAAGAAAGAAAAGGATGAAATTAGCAAAGCTCTCGAGCACAGCGTGCTCTTTTCTCGTCTTCAGACCCTTGTTGCGTGGGGACGCAAGAATTCCATGTGGCCCTTTAATTTCGGCCTCTCGTGCTGCTACGTGGAAATGGCGACCGGTTTAACAAGCAGGTTTGACATAGCACGCTATGGTTCGGAGGTAATCCGCGGCTCGCCAAGGGAATCAGATGTGATGGTAATTGCAGGAACTGTCTTTCTCAAGATGGTTCCGATTATCAAGCGTTTATATGAGCAGATGATGCAGCCGCGGTGGGTTATTTCGATGGGCTCATGTGCGAATTCAGGCGGAATGTATGACATTTACAGTGTCGCGCAGGGAGTAGATAAGTTTCTGGGTGTAGATGTTTATGTGCCTGGATGTCCTCCTCGACCGGAAGCTTTCATGGAAGGTTTGCTTTTGCTCCAGAAATCCGTAGGCGATGAGAAAAGACCGTTAAGCTGGTATATCGGACCTCAGGGCATCGAAAGAGGACAGCATTTGTCACAGAAAGAACTGAAAGCAGGTTTCAGGAAAAGAGTTTCTACTTATCATTCCCCGGACAGCATTCAATGAATAAGATTCAGTCAAATTAAATGAATGAACAGTCTGTTATAAGCAAGTTAAAGGAAAATTTCGGTTCTGACAGAGTTACCGAACAGAAGACCTGTGATGGAGTTCCTACAGCATGGATTGAAAAAGAATATTTATATAATTGCATGAATTTTTTGAAAAATCAAATCGAACAGCCTTATAAAATGCTTTATGACTTGACGGCGATAGATGAACGCGCTCGCTTTCATCGTAATGATCAACCTGAAAGCGACTTCACAATTGTTTACCATCTTTTGTCCTTCGATAGAAATCAATATATCAGAATCAAGACTGCGCTTAAGGGAGAACGCCCTTCCGCTCCTTCTATAACGATGATTTGGCCTTGTGCGAATTGGTATGAGAGAGAGATATGGGATATGTTTGGTATACAAATAGAAGGACACCCAAACCTTCGCAGAATATTAATGCCTCCCTGGTGGGATGGCCATCCCTTGCGCAAAGAGCATCCCGCAAGAGCTACGGAAATGGACAATGTCTTACTTCCCGGAGACCGAGAGATAGAGCATGACGACCAGTTACAGTACAGTCCTGAAGAATTAGGTTTGAAACAACACAGCGAAGATACAGATTACATAATCCTGAATGTTGGTCCTCAGCATCCCGGCACTCACGGTTTACTTAGAATAATCCTTCAGCTTGCCGACGAAGAAATAGCCGACGCCGCGGTGGATATAGGCTATCACCATCGCGGAGCTGAAAAAATGGCTGAGCGTCAGACCTGGCATACATTCATTCCATATACTGATCGAATAGACTATCTTGGCGGCGTGATGAATAATCTCGCATATTTAATGGCACTCGAAAAGTTGGCAGGTATAAAAGTACCGATGCGAGCGCAGGTAATACGAGTTATGATGGCGGAATTTTTTCGCATTGCATCACACCTGGTCTGGTACGGCACATTCGCGCAGGACCTCGGCCAAATGTCGCCGATCTTCTATATGTTCTCAGACCGCGAGCGTGTTTTCGAAATAATATCGTCAATCTGCGGCGGACGTATGCACCCAAGTTGGTTTCGTATCGGCGGTGTATCTCAGGACCTTCCCCAGGGATGGGACAGGTTAATACGCGGCTTTCTGAATTACATGCCGAAACGCCTTCGCGAATATGACAAAATGATTATGAAAAACAGGATTTTCAAAGTTCGAACAAAAGGTATTGGCGCATACACAGTCGACGAAGCAATTGAATGGGGAGTCACAGGTCCGGGTTTGCGAGCGGGCGGACTGGAATGGGATTTTCGCAAAAAGACTCCCTATAGCGGCTACGACCAGTTTGAGTTCGATATTCCCACCGCTCAGCACGGTGACTGCTACGACCGTGCTGTTGTGCGTATAGAGGAGATGCGTCAAAGCCTGAGGATTATTCGCCAGTGCGTCGATAATATGCCTTCGGGACCTTACATGGCTGACCACCATTTGGCGACACCGCCGATGAAAAAGAATACTATGCAGGATATCGAGACTCTTATCACTCATTTTTTAAATGTCACGTGGGGACCTCCCATGCCGGCTGGTGAGGCTTTTTTCGGCATTGAAGCGACCAAGGGCAATAATGGTTATTACCTTATCAGTGACGGAGGAACAATGTCTTACAGAACAAGGATTCGCACGCCTTCCTTCGCTCACATACAAATGCTTCCAAAAATCAGCAAAGGTTCTATGATCGCGGATCTCGTATCGATACTTGGAAGCATTGATTTCGTACTTGCTGATGTTGACCGATAAGGATTTTCGCTTTGTGGTCTTAGCTCTTTAGAGCGAAACTTTAAAATATCTTTGGGTTAGTGGAAAAATACAAATGAATTCGACAGATTTAAATAATAGTGTAATATTCCCCAAGGGAGAGAAAGCAACAACTGACTATTTTACAGGGAATGTTTGGTTTCAAATGCTTGTAACTGAAGATGGATTTAATTGTAATGTCTATAATGTGACTTTTGAATCCGGAGCAAGGACAAAATGGCATTCACATCCCGGAGGACAAATTCTTCTTGTTACCGGGGGCAGTGGATATTTTCAAGAAGCTGGTAAATCTGCACAACTGCTTCATGAAGGAGATGTTGTAAAAATACCCCCGAATGTGAAACATTGGCATGGTGCATCACAAAATTCCTGGTTTGTTCATGTAGGAATTTCAACAAATCCCAAATTAGGGGATGCCAAGTGGTTCGGACCTGTTACAGATGAAGAATATAAAGGAGATAACAAATGAAAGCCGCGATATTCAAAGGCAAAGGTAAAATTGCGGTCGAAGAACGACCAAAACCTAAAATCAAAGAACCAACAGATGCAATCGTGCGTGTTGTGCTCGCCTGCGTATGCGGCTCAGACCTGTGGTACTACAGAGGCATCGAAGAGCACAAAGAAGGACCAATCGGTCACGAGTTTATCGGAGTTGTCGATGAGGTTGGTTCTGATGTAAAAGAAATCAAAAAAGGAGAAATCGTGATTGCACCTTTTGCATTCAGCGATAACACCTGTCCAAATTGCCAGGCAGGTTTCCAAACAGCATGCATAAATGGCGGATTCTTCGGTATGGGAGAAGAAGGTGATGGTGGTCAGGCAGAATATGTCCGCGTGCCTCAAGCTGATGGTACTCTCGTTGCTGTGCCTAAATCAGACTTTTCTGATGAAACACTAAAATCACTTTTGACACTAAGCGATGTAATGGGTACGGGATATCATGCCGCCAAGAGTGCAGAAGTCAAAGAAGGAGATACTGCAGCAATAGTCGGCGATGGCGCGGTTGGGCTTACAGCGATATTGTCAACCAAATTACTGGGTGCTAAAAGGGTCATTGTACTCGGCAGTACACACAAGGACCGACAAGAACTTGCCGATGAATGGGGCGCAGATGAATTTATTTCCGTGCGTGGTGAGGAAGCTGTTAAGAAAGTCATGGAACTAACGGACGGATTGGGAGCTGATGCGGTTCTCGAATGTGTTGGAACAAGCCAGGCAAATAATACAGCCTTTGCCATCGCTCGCCCAGGTGCAGTTGTAGGCCGTGTTGGTGTACCTCATAATGTACAAATTGATGCCACGGGCACTTTTTTCCGCAATATAGGTATGCGAGGGGGCCCAGCCCCTGTTCGAGAATATTTGCCAGAACTGATGTATGCGGTACTTCAAGGTAAGATTAATCCAGGCAAGGTATTCGATTTTAAAACAGATATTGACCATATACAAGAGGCATACGCTGCTATGGATGAACGACGAGCGATTAAATCATTGGTTAAAGTGAGCAACGTATAAGGAAAATACAGTGACAAACATAATATGGCAGACTATCAGTCAGCAAAGGTTCTATGGTTTGTACCTCGTATTAATACTCGGGAACATTGATTTCGTACTCGCCGACGTTGAC
>JARRRJ010000214.1:0-4634 GCA_037380865.1 Sedimentisphaerales bacterium | reverse complement strand
CTTGTGCAAATTTGATAAGAACAGGCAAAATTGAGCAGATATATTCGCAACTTCAGACCAAGACTCGCAACAGGCCTGATGAGAAAATGATTACGATGGAGAAACATCTTTCCAATCTCGTAAAAGCTGACAAGATCGACCTGCTCGAAGCGAAAAAATGGTGCAATAACCTCAAGACGTTCGTAGATTGCATGCAGCGTGACTAAACGTTGCGCAGCCTGCCAGCCCGCACTACGAGACGCTTTATTTGCTTTGTGTTATGACAATAGAGTTTAATTGTCCTCATTGTGATTCGGTGATAGGCTTTGCAGAGAAACATGCCGGCAAAAGGGCGCAGTGCACAACATGCGGCCAGCGCTTCATAATACCCGAAAAGAGCTATGCTAAAGCTAAGTTAATCGCACCTCCCAAAGAAGTTCCTGCTGAGCCTATAGCCGGATTTTATCGCGCCGTGCTGGTCGACAACTGGAAGATATTTATTAATCCGAAAAACATAACAGGTTTTGCATTTATCCTGACCGCAGTTGTTTTTAAATTTCTGACTGCCAACCGCAATTTCAGCATGTTCATACAGGGCGATTCACTTTCCTTCGATATTTATATTCCGTTCGGCTGGGCGTGCAGAGCTTTCGCGTGGGGCTTTCTATTCTGGTACTACAGGGAGATAATTTATTCGACAGGCTTCGACGAGGAAAACTTCCCAGAAGTCATCCTCGGAGGATTTTACAGCTTCGTCTGGAAAGTATTCGAATCTGTTTACACTCTTTTCATTATATTATTGGTTGTAGGCTTGCCTGCTTTTATCGCGTACTTTGTACTCTATAAGATTGGGTCAGGTTTGCCGGTGCTTTTATATTCATTGTTGGCGATAGGAGTTTTCCTTATGCCAGGCGCCATAATGAATATAGCGATAGGCAAAGACTTAACCTTGTTGCGGCCCGATTATCTGTTCAAACAGGCTTTTCGCGATTTCGTTCCTAATCTTATAATGTTTGTTCTGCTCGCAGCCGCAATTTTTCTACAAGTACATGTTAAACAATATGATCCATTGCAGGCTTCAGGGGATGCAGGGATTAATCTGTTTTTAAATTGTGCTGTTCAAATGCTTTTTGTTTACTCAATACGCTCGATAGGCCTGTTTTACAGGCATTACAGCTGTCATACTCCGTGGTAAAGTTATGACGATTGAATTTAACTGTCCAAAGTGCAATGAAGTTATCGCCTTTGCCGACAAGCATTCGGGGAAAGACGCTCGTTGCATATCGTGCGGCCAGCGATTTGTTATACCGTCGAAAAGCTTCGAGAAGGCGAAAATCATAAAGCCGGAGGAAGAAGTCTTCGAGCCTGTCAAGGGTTTCTACAAAGCTTTATTTATCGATAGCTGGAAACTTTTCATAAAGCCTCAAAGCGCAACAGGCCTGGTCTTTATCGCTGCGGCAGTGTCTTTCAAATTCTTTACGGGACACGTTGACTATTCCTGGACTATGGGGCGTTTCAGATTCCAGGCTCCCGTGGGTCTTGTCATAACATTTGCCTGCTGGGGATGCCTGTTCTGGTTTTATATGGAACTGATTCGCATGGTCGCGCTCGATTTCGATGAAATGCCTGATATCGATATGGATGGTATATTCGGATTCATCTGGAACGTAACAAAATCCATATATATTTTCTCCGCAGTTTTTATCGTAGTCGAATTTCCTGCCATAATATCAATTGCTTTGCTGGGACAGAATAATATTAGTTCAATCCTTCTGAGCATAATCGGTTTCGCACTTTTTCCCGTAGCGATTCTTACGACCTCAGTTGTCGGTGATATAACCAGCCTGTTTAAGCCCAGTCACCTTTTCAGACCTGTTGTGAGAGCTTTCTGGCCGTACGTCACAGTTGCGATATTATTCACTCTGACCTGCCAGCTCGCGTTAACGACCATTAACTACGGAAAAATTATCGGCGCGAACAGGTTGCTTATAGGATTACATCTGCTCGCAAATCTCGCAGTTCAAATTCTCGCGATAATCACCATGCGATCCATCGGGCTGTTCTATCGGCATTACGCGTGTTACTTCAAATGGTAACAGGCAGCAAGGGAATCTCATTCATTATTCGCAGGGCTTGAATCTTCTGGCTTCTGACGATAAGATAAGCTTCATGCTCTGCAGATTGTCTGGCAGGCAGATTAATATTATAAATACTATGATAATCAGACATATATTTTAGATGTCTATCGTAACTTTAAATGACATTCACGTATCTTTCGGGCCGGAAGTAGTTCTGGACAAACTCGACCTCCAGCTTCATCCGAACGAAAAAGTCGGGATGGTCGGAGCCAATGGCACGGGAAAAAGTACGATTCTAAAACTCATCACAGGTCAGCTCACTCCCGATATAGGCAAAGTTATTACAAGGAAAGGTCTGCGAATAGCCTACCTGCCCCAGGAGGCAAGTTTCAGCGGCACGAGGACTGTGCTCGAGGAGATGCACGCGGGCGTCGAGCAGATGGTCACTTTGCAGCAGAAGATTCACGATGTCACGCACGAAATGGAAAACCTCCACGGCGCAGAGCTCAAAGCGAAAATGAAGCAGTATGACAGGCTATGTCATGAATTCGAGATTGCGGGCGGATACGTTTATGAAACAAAAATCCAGACGACTCTTGCAGGCCTTGGTTTTGAGGAGCATTTGCATCACACGAACACCTCAGCTCTGAGCGGCGGACAGTTATCCCGGCTCGGCCTTGCGCAGGTCCTGATGCTCGACGCAGACATGCTCTTGCTCGACGAGCCGACAAACCATCTCGATATACAGGCGACAGAATGGCTTGAAAAATTTCTCATGAACTTCAGCGGAGCGGCTGTTATCATCAGTCACGACAGGCATCTGCTCGATAAAACAGTTTGCAAGATTATAGAAATTGAAAATCGCAAAGCCAGGGTCTGGAAGGGGAACTATACCACCTACGTCGAGACAAAAGAGAACCTGAAATTACAGCAGGAGCGAGAGCATGTCCGCAGAGTTGAAATGGTCGAGCGAACGAGGGACTTTATCGCGAGGAACAAGGACCAGGAAGGAATGCGAAAAACCGCGCGGGGACGAAAGAGACAGCTCAACCGTCTGCTCAAGGAAAATCCCGATTTTCTCGATAAGCCGACAGAGCAGAAAACAATAAACTTTTCCTTCAGCAAAAATGAGTCGGGAAGCGACCTGATTCTGCGATGCGATAACCTTGGCAAATCCTTCGGTGATATAAAACTTTTCGAGAATCTGTCACTTGATATTTTAAGAGGCGAGCGCTTCGGCATAACAGGTCCGAACGGAACGGGAAAAAGCACATTTTTGCGCCTGGCACTTGGCGAAATGGAACCTTCCTCGGGAACGATTCGCATGGGTAAAAATCTTCGCACAGGCTATCTCGACCAATATGGTGACGTGCTAAATTCCGAAAGAACTGTTTTGGAAGAAGCATCGAGCGCAAATCCGGAACTGTCACAGGAGAAAATCCGCAATCGCTTAGGCGCATTTCTTTTTTCAGGCGATGACGTTTTCAAAAACTGCGGCGATTTAAGCGGCGGACAGAAGAACCGACTCATGCTCTGCAAACTGGTTCTCTCGGAGCCTGACGTGCTCATAATGGACGAGCCTACGAATCATCTCGATATTGCCAGCCGGGAAATGCTCGAAGATGCGCTCGATGATTTCCCGGGAACGATGATTGTAGTAAGTCACGACCGCTACTTCCTCGATCGAATCATAGACAAGCTTCTCGTAATAGGTACAGACGAGTTGGGAAATCGCTCTCTCGGCAAAACCGAACTTATAAATATCCAGCCGGTTTATTCATACTACGCATCGTTAGTAAATCAGCGCATAGAATCCAACCAGCAAAAACAAAAATCAGCTTCCTCAGGCTCGATAAAGCGAAGATCCTCAAGCGCAGAAACCCAGCCGCGACAAAAAACACCCGAGGAATTAAAACGTTTCAACAAATATTCAGTAGAAAAAATCGAAGAAATGATAACCGAGTTAGAACAAGAATTAGCCCAAATGCGAGAGCGCTTCGGCGACGAAAATATCTACAAAAACCCAGCCCGGTTCACAGAACACAAAACAATACACTCAGCACTAAATTGGCTTTGTTTTTACATTCTGTCATAATCGAAATCGAAGCCGAACTTGTTCCGCCGTAGACGAAGGCGAAGCTGGATTGGCTTTGTTTTTACAACCATGGACTCACAGAAAACACGAATCTCGACAGCTCTGCCAATATACTCATTATTTCATCTGTTTAAATCCGCTTTAACCCGCCGAAAAATTTGCTTGCTTCCACCGCCTTTCTCCATGTTCAATATATATTAAAAATTAAATAATATTTATAAATAATTATACAGAGAAGCGGCTCAAAGTAAAGGGTATTCACCAAATATTTTATAATTTGCAAAAGCAAAAATGCAGGGTGCGATGCATCGCGCCATTATCTTTTCAGTTTATTTCTTCCAGGAGTTCTTTTTTGTGCCCCTTAAAGTGAAATATCTTCTGTTCCTTTACGACTATTTCAAGTATAAATTTCTATCCTGCTCTTCGTTCGTAGGCCTGGTATAATAGGTCGAGTTCGTTTGTTTTGGTGTTGTATTCCTGCT
>JARRRJ010000213.1:0-5166 GCA_037380865.1 Sedimentisphaerales bacterium | reverse complement strand
AAAGTCTTCCAACAAAAAAAGATAAATTCACATTTCCCGATGCCTTTGTCAATATAAATTTTTTACTTTGAATGGTTGATTCAGATGCGAAAACATCATAATATAATCCCGCAAAGGCGCAGAGGCGCAAAGAAAAGATGACTGAGAATGAAATTGGAAAAATTATTGTAGATGCATCTTTGAAGGTTCATAAAGAATTGGGGCCGGGTCTGCTGGAGCTGGTTTATGAAGTAATCCTGGCACATGAGCTTGAACGTCGCGAACTGAAGGTTCGAAGACAGGTTCCCGTTCCTATCAATTATGAATGGATTAAATTTCAGGAAGGATTTCGTGCCGACCTGGTCGTTGAAGATAAAGTAATTGTTGAATTAAAATCTGTGGAGAATGTATCCGGCGCTCACAAAAAGCAGGAGCAAACTTATTTAAGACTGACTGGAAAAAAACTTGGATTTCTTTTGAATTTCAATACAGAATTAATGAAGGACGGCATAACCCGCATAGTCAATGGATTGGAAGAATAACTTTGCGCCTTCGCGCCTTTGCGGGAAATAAATTGTTTTGGGCAATGGAAACGGCACAGTATGTTTTTTATGAATTATGTTTTACGATGAGAAGAAAATAGGTATCTTCACACCTTCCATTAGGAAAACTTAAAAGACAATATGGAAAACATTAAAGAGCTACTTCCTGATTTTATAGCTGAAATTACGACATCCCTTATTTCAATGGGGTATGGTGACCTTGCTGATCAACTTCAAGAACTTGAATTTGACAGCTGGACGTATGATACAGAAGCTGATGCAATGTACTTGTATCTTTCAGGTCAACGCCAACTAAATATCATCGAACAAAATGTCATCGGGATTCGACATGGCAAAAGTATAGAAATAGAGAATATTGATGGCATGGTTGTTATTGATACAGATAATTTCAATCGACTTCAAGGAATTGAAATCCTCTGGAGAAAAGACATTGCAGAAAAATTAAAGAAAATATGTCTTCCAAATTAGTCCACTTAGGGAAACTATGTGTCCTTGATCATCCAAGAGTCGATATTCTTTTAGGAGAGAAATATGGATAAGCCATGTTTGAATGATAAGAATGAATATCCTGATGATGAAGTTTTGAGCCGCTATCTTGGAAAAGTCAAAGAGACGTGGGATTCGTTTAACGTTTTTTTAAATGAGAGCTATCCTTCGTTCTCCGGCCAATGGCGTTATTATAATGATGGAAAGAGCTGGCTTTACAAGCTGGCGAAAAAGAAGAAGACCATATGCTGGATTTCCGTTTATCATAATAAGTTTAAGACTACCTTCTATTTTCCCGACAGGGCGGAGGATTTAATAGTAAAGAGCAAGCTGAAGAAGCAATACATCGATGCATTTGTTAATGGCAAAAAATACGGGAAAATAAGAGGCATAACCGTAGAAATTAAAAAATCAGCGGATCTGAATACCACAAGAAAACTCATAGAAATCAAAGAACAGCTCAGATAAGAAACGAAAACGCTATTCCCTTGTCTCACAGACAGATATGACAGCATGGGCTCTAAACCCATCCTGCCTTTTTGGCGAGCCACGAGAGCCGAGCCACGAACCACCTACCCTCATTTTTGGCCCGGTTTTCAATCAAACCCGCAACACCCTTTTTAAAAAAATAAAAAATTTTGAAAAAATTTTTATTCCAGGTAACACAAGGACTTAGCGTTTTCCGAAAATGCAAAAATGTCAAGGAAATCAATCATACACGCAACACCTTACACTATTAATTATAGAGGGGCATTGTTTTTTGCCCCTCGCTTGAAAAGTGAATAATGCCACAGAGATCACAGAGAAATAATAACAGAAAATCTCTGTGAACTCTGTGTCCTCTGTGGCTAAAAATGAAAATCAATTTTTTTAGAAAGGACAATTATTATGACTACAGAAGCGCAAATCAAAGCCAATCGTGAAAATGCAAAGAAGTCTACCGGGCCTCGTACCGCTCGGGGGAAGGAGGTTGTTTCGCAGAATGCTCTCAAGCACGGGCTCTGTGCGAAAAAGAATGTGATTAAGAGCGAAAGCCAGGAAGAATTCAACCTGTTTCGCGATGTGATGATGGAGGATCTGGCCCCTGTCGGAGGGATGGAATTAATGCTGGCTCAGAGGATTGTCGCTCTTTCATGGCGGCTGAGGCGAGCCGAGCATTTTCAGAATGTGCTCGTTGATGCGCTTATAGATTTCAGCATGCAGGACTGCCGCAGCCGGGTAGATAATGCGCAGGAAGAAGCGAGGGCTGGCGACTTCGACCTGATTACCGGATATGCTTTAAAGAGGGATTTTGCGGATGCCAGGTCGCTCGACCTGCTATTGTCGTACGAGAAACGGATCGAGAGCAGTCTGTATAAGGCAACTGCGGAATTTCGCAAGACTCAGAAACTGCGATGTGAAAACGTATCGCGGGTTTCCAGCCCGCGAATGCATGGGCAGTCCGTTCCCCGCGATACTGCGAAGGATGAAGATGCCCACGCTGCGTTCTGCAGCGGGACGCCCACACGTGAAAGCCACGAGGATGCTGACACGCTTGGTGAAGTGAGTCAATGCGCCGAACAAAGCCAATTTGCCGGCTTTCAGCCGGAAATACTGAATTCTAAATCCGAAATACTAAACCGCCCGGGGGATGTCGATCCGACAGGACAAACTGACAGCATGGGCATGCTACACTGCGAAGACTGACAGCATGGGCTGAAGCCCATCCGAATTCTGCGGCACAGCTGGCACTGGGATAAACCGGGCTTCGCTATCAGCTATGCCGTGACGAGCAAAGCCAATTTGCCGGAAGGATGGAGCACCGAGACGGATATTACACTTTGTATATTCGGGTCAATGACTTATTCGTTCTGCTCTGCCGGGGAAACGGTTACTTGTATTGTCGTAAAAGTCAGCGATTTATTGTCACTGGCGATGAAAGTAATATTATAAATACCTTCATCTTCAGGTGTCCAGGTGAATTGCTGCGCTGCAAAAAGTGCTCCGTCAGGCAAACCTGCGGCTGTATATACAAGGTCGTCACCATCTGTATCGCTCGCGGCTGCGGAGAAGGTCAGCGGTGCGCCTGCTGTTACTTCCCTGTTCTCGACGGTATCGAATTGGGGCGCGGTATTATCGGCATCTTCCTGCCAGTTGCCTCCGAAGAATTCAAGGTCATTCGTATCGACGATACCGTCGAGGTTCAAATCTTCTTTCTGTGGGGCGTCGTTGCAATCCCATTTGGCGCTCAACAGCAATACATCGTCCCATGTCACTGTATCGTCATTGTTCAGGTCCCTGATGTCACCTGCATCGGACAATGACAGGCTGGCCTGCGTTGAGCGGCCGTAAGCGCCCATGTTTATTCTTTTTCCATGCGGCCATAACTCGTTTATGCAATCCATGTTCGGGTCTCCCGCGTCGATGCAGGGACTGGTGACTTCATCCGTCATCCAGCCGCCAGAGACTTGTATATTCGGATCGGTCCCGGAAGGATGTGGCGGAATCCATCTTCCCGCCTGGGAGAGAAGGTGGTAGTCACCGGCTGACCATGTATCATCGGAGATGTCTTCAGGAGTGCCGTTGACGTCCCAGAAGCCGACTTCGGCAAAGCACGGGTCCTGGCTCATGTTTCCCGTTCCGGTCCAGCCGCCCTGAACGTCAGAATATGTCACGATTGGAGAAGAGCTTTCTATCTGAACGTCACCGGCGTCGCGGCTGTTGTAATAGACTATGGAATTATTGATTCTCGGGTACTTACCGGCTACGCCGCTCCGGCCATTTGCGGCAATAGTACAGTTGGCGATCAGCGGCACGTCGCAATAGATTCCGTGCAGGCGATTCGATGCCATGATGCAATGATCGATTGAAGGCATGCTTAACGAAAGACGCGTACCTTCCGGTATTGAAATCGCGCTGCCCTGGTTGCAGGAAATGTCACAGTATGTGATGGTAGGATTTGCCTTGCCGTGCAGCTCTATCCCGTATTGCCTGTTTCCCGTGATTATGCATTTTGAAATAGTCGGTGACGTATCTGAACAGTATATGCCTGTATTTGCATTGGTTATCGTGAAACCTGTTATTACGGAGTTTGCATCTTCGTCGTCGGCAAATGTCACAGCATTGCCGCTTCCCTTGATAATAGTATCGGCGACTATTGCAGGATCATTCGGGTCGGAGGAACTCAATGTCAACTGTTTGCCTGCGAAGTCGATGTTTTCATTATAAGTGCCGGGACTTACGACGATGCGATCGAATGGAGAAGCTGCGATTATGGCATACTGTATATAATTATATCGTTTGTCCTGAGTGACATTATAGACCGGGCTGTTCTCTGTCACTGACTCAGACGGGGAAACCAACTCGATACCTTCGCCTGTGCCTAAATTGCGGGAATACTGCTTATCGACAGGATTATTCCAGTGCTCGTGCACTCCGAGGCTTTGGGTCAGACCTCCGTCATGGTTGGGATCATACACAGCCCCCGAAGGAGGATTGTAGGCAAGAGCCTCCTCGTGGAGGTAGTCTTCGGTGCCTGACATCTGGGGATATCCGTTGATGTTGGCATTGCTGTACTACAGAATCGATAGCGACTGGGTCCTGCGAAAGGAAAATGCTGGCCGGCCAGTTGTCGTTAAATGGCGGCATCTTCCAGCGAACGGGTCGCGCGTCCCAGCCTCGGCCGCCGTAGAGACCGTCGATCAGGCAGAGCAGAGTCTTGCCGCCGAGCCTGGGGTGACCCACAAGATCGACAAGTGCGCGGTAGTGTCCCATTCCCGGAGTTTCCATCGCTCGGGTGTAGTGCATATCATAATAGCCTCCGGCGTTGGGAATTCTCAATGCGCCATAGAGATTCTTTGCGGTGACAGTGATTCCGTTCTGTGTATGGCTCTTGAGGATTGCAAAGTTGATGAAATACCTGGCCTGCGCAAACTGTGTGGGGATATAATCCTGTGTTCGGCCCTGTACGCGGCTGGTGACAGGGTCACTCCAGTAGAAGGGGGCCGAGTGGTCATATGTCACGGGCGTCCGACCATAGAGGTTCGAGCCGCTCCTGGTCAGGTAGACGACACCCGGACATTTGGACTCGACCATATCATACCAGTAGTTAGGCATGTACGAAGACGGATCACCAATGCTGATGTCACCGGGCTCGACT
>JARRRJ010000212.1:0-6244 GCA_037380865.1 Sedimentisphaerales bacterium | reverse complement strand
CTTTCCACAATAAATAACGATGGGTCGTTATAAGCATATCCGAACGTATCCGGCGCGCGAGGTGCTGTAACTCTTGCATCGAGCAGGCCTATTTCGAGAAAGGAATCGCTGAGAAGCTCGTTTGTGAATTGATAGTCTGCAATTCGCATCCTGTTGTCATTGAGAAGAGATTTTGAGAGACCTGTATAATGTGCGAGCATGTCGACAATTTTATCGTGGTCTGAATCAGACAACGTACTTCCTTTTGCGAGCGCAGGCAGGAAGTCATCAATCGCCCACTGGTGAGATTCTTTCAGAATATCCTGTAAATTTCCGGACAATTTCTTATGATACGTGGCAGCAGCCGCGTATGAGGGAATTGCCAGGACGTAAGCAATATCATTGCCGCTGTTGAAAGAAAACGTCTCGAAATTCAGTGCTGAAGATATTAAGACAAGTCCGTTCATCGACATCGCATGATGTTTCTGCATATGACCGGCCATCGAGACAGCACGTGTGGTTCCGTAGCTTTCACCTGTTATGTACTTGGGTGAAAGCCAGCGCTGGTTTTCCGTAACATAGCGCCTGACAAACTCGCCCATTATTTTTACATCTTCGTCCAAATTATAAAACTGCTGCGGATTTACCCCTTCGCCCGCCCTGCTGTAGCCTGTTCCGACGGGATCGACGAAAACCAGGTCCGTGAAGTCAATCCATGTGTATTTGTTATCCACCAGATCATAGGTTCTGGACATACCAGTCCCATCGTCTGGAATGACAACTCTCTTGGGACCAAGCGCTCCCATGTGCAGCCAGATGGATGAAGAGCCCGGGCCTCCGTTAAATGCGAAAGTAACAGGTCTCTGCGCGATGTTCTCCTGAGAATCTTTTGTATATGAAATGTAGAATATCTGCGCCAACGTCCGGCCTGTATCATTCTTTAGCGGTATGTAGCCTGCGGTAGCCGTATACGAAAGCGCTTTGCCATCGAGGTTCAATGTGTGATTGGTTATTGACGCGCTTTCAAAAAACGTTTTTGCCGGAGCGATCTGCGCCTGCTGACCTGCCTGCAGATTTTCCTGCATCGAATGAGCAGGGAACAGCAGAAACAGGCAGACCAAGATTAAAAGTAAAATGCGAAGTGATTTCATAAATTAAGCCTTATAATGATCGTTTTGACGGACCTTCGAAAGTTAAGAGCAGAGTGGGCGACTGATTTTGCATTTGCTTCTGCTTAATCTGATCGGGTAAAGTGCCAATCTGTGCTGTCACGGAATCTTTTTTGCCTTTGCGGTAGAACTCGATAGTTACCTTTTGGCCCGGCTCCATCGACGTAATAGCTTTAAGCAAATCCATATTGTCACTTACTTCATCTCCGTTCACTGAGAATATGAAGTCATTGGGCTCCAGTCCCGCTTTCTCTGCCGGACTGCCTGGTGTAACTTTCACTATGAGTGCGCCTTTTGTGTTTGGCAAATTCAGTTCCTTTGCCTTCTGGTCGTTGACATCCTCGATCTCCACTCCGAGATAGCCTCTTGTTACTTTGCCTTTCTCGATGAGCTGACTCATAACAACTTTGGCTGTATTTGACGGAATTGACAATCCGAGCCGTCGCTCGACACTCTGCCTGTCGCAGAGATAATCCCCGCAGTGACGGTATGGGTCAAACCTTCAGGAGCACCGATAGCGAGCACAATATCACCGGTTCGCATTGTGTTACTGTCGCCCATAGGCACTGCAATCAGATTGGAAGCACTTATTTTTATAACCGCAAGGTCGCTCCTGCTGTCAGAACGTACCCATTGTGTGCTGTAGTTCCGACCATCAGGCAAGGTGACATTTACCGTGTCAGCGCCGTGAACCACATGCCAGTTTGTTAGAATATAGCCTTCGTTGGCGTCAATTACGATGCCACTGCCAAGACCGTGCTTGTAGAGGTATTCAGGCTGCGTATTGGAAGCAGAAGGCCCGTGTGAGAGCGGCCAGCCGAAGTAGTGTCTCAGAAACTCGTTCGTGTCGGATGAAGCCTGAGGCTGCACTTCTACTCTTTCACTGACTTGCACTACTACAACCGCAGGTTTAACTGTTTCCGATATCGCGTGAAATAGTGGTGATAGCGTATCTCCTTTTTGAATTGACTCAAGACTTGCCTGGTATGCGCGAACCTCCCCGGACGTTCTGTGATAGCTGATATTCTCTACTGCGTAGGGAATGTAGAAAAGTATCCCGATAAGCACTATCGCAATAATCGCCACTGTATATATTGCACTGTTTTTCATTTTTATTTTCCTTAAACCATGCAGACAGAATTTCTAACAAACTCAAACACGTAAACGAAATCGTATATTCGCTAATTCCATTCTGCATTAAGGAATTAGCTGGTTTTGAGCGAGGAAATTGTTTAATCAATCTCTATTGGTTGTACTTCTCGAGTATTGAACTTCTTGAAGATTGCAGTCACTGTCAATTCTCCGCCCAGAAATAAGGCGATGGCGGATCCGATTGAAAAATCAAGATAGTAAGCGAATAACAATCCGAGCAGCGATGCAGTTGTTGCTGATGTCCAGACAATGATAAGCTGTAAAGACAATCGGGAAGAAAACATTACTGAAATCGTGGCGGGTATGATTAAAAATGCGAATACAACAACGATTCCGCCGGTTTCAACTGATATTGTAATCACAACACCGAGCAGCAAATAAAAAATGAAATCCCAGAATATTATTCTTATTCCTTTGTCCTGTTTATATTTGTAACTATTTGATATTTCAGTTACAGGTTTGCGGATAAGATAAAAAATAAATCCTGTGACAAAAAACACTGCTAAAATTGTCATTATCTGTCGCCAGCCTACCCACAGGAGGCTGCCGGATAGTATGCTCTGAATGTGCACATGACCACCTGGTGCGATGCCAACCAGAAAGAGAGCTGCGGCCGCGCCAATCGCATACGATATACCAATGACTGCTTCAAGAGAAATCTGGGTTATCCTGCTTCTTACTAATGCATAAAATCCGGATGTCAAAACGACAAAACCGAATGAACACAAATATGCTGTCGCAGAGTCACTATGTGCTTCGAATGCCATGTGTGCCGCGATTGCACCGATTGCCGCAATCTGTGCTAGAGCAATATCGATAAAAATTACTTCCCGTTTAAGTACATGTGTTCCGAGATAACCAAGAATAGAGCTCATTAAAACACATGCCAGGAAAGGCAAGCCGAGAATTTGAATAATTGGCGGTATTATTGAGCTCCTTTCATTGAAAATACGCCGGTACCAGAAAACAAAGATCGGATAATTATCGCTGTGATAAAGAAAACACCTAAAGATAGAATCAGGCTTGGACCATAAGGAAAATTCAAAAAATACGAGCCGCACAGTCCAAGCAAACAGGCTACGAATCCAATGGTCCATCCGATAAGTACAGCCACAGCCCATTTTTTGGTGAACATAGCCGCTATGGCCGCAGGAATCATCAAAAAAGCGTAAGCCAGCAGCACTCCTGCTATGGGAACTATCAAAACTGTTATTATCCCCTGAGTTACAAACAGCAGAAAATCCCAGAGCTTTTCTTTTTCAAATCCTCCGGGATTCTCTGCCAGCGCAATAAACTTGTCTCGAAACCTGTAATGAAATAAAAGAAGCAAAATATAAACAACTGTTGTCACACAAACCAAAGGCCATGTAACCCAGAGCATAGAACCTGCTAGGGTTTTAGTCACATAAGCCTCGCCGCCGCGAAGCTTATCGGCCAGTAAAAGGGAAGCTACCAGTGACATTGCATAAATAATCCCGATAAAAGCTTCACGGGGTATCGAACTGTATTTCGGCTTTATTAAAGCGAGAAGCAATGCTCCAAAAAGCACAGCGATCATCGAATACAAATAAGAGTTGAGCGTGCCGTATTCTATACCCAACAATATACCTGCCATTGCTCCAAATGCAGCCAACTGATCAAGTACGAGGTCTGAGAATATCAAAGTTCGCCTGATAATGTGCAAACCGATATAAGTATGCAAAATCAATACAACCGCAAGTAAAGCTATCTGTACCGAGAAAAAACGCACTATTTCAGAATTCATTGCAATTTTCTTTCTTCATTACTTTTTTTAAGAATATCCTTCTTTTCCGCAGCCTTTAGAAGAGCATCGACCCAGAAATCCACGAGTTTGAAATAATCTTCAGTTCCTTCTGCTCCGCCAACATACATCGGGACGATAACAGCTTCGGCATCCGTCCTCTTTGCAACACTTCTTACCTGCTGCTCGTCAAAATAATTGGCTGCGAGAATAATCTTTATATCCCTTTCTTTCATAAGGTTAATAAGGTCGCTTACATGTTTTGCTGAAGGTGGTATTCCCGGCTTTGGCTCAACGGTATCGGCTTCTTCGAGACCGAATAATTTAATAAAGTACACCCAGTTTTTGTGATAAGTGACAATAGGTGTTCCTCTTAGCGACAGCATTTTGCCCATCCATCCGCCAAGATATTCGGTCAGCGGTTTTCCCTCGAGCTGATGTTCCTTGAGGAATGGTATTAATCTGTCTTTCTCAAGAAGTTCGTAAAGAGTATCACTGCCGTCTAATACTTCAATGAGCTTTTTACCTAATAAGGATTCATCGATTTTATTATCCAGCTCCTTTAGGTTCTTAAGATAGAATTTTCTGCCTTCCGGGTCATTTTTAATCAGGCCTGTAGCTATGTTATGAGCGGCTATCTTCATCAGAACAGGGCTGCATGTAACATGCGGATTACCGTAAATATGAACACCACCTTCAGCTCTTGAAAAAGTATCTGGTTTTTCGAGCAACTTCATGCCGCTTGATGCAGAGACATAGCCTTCCTGGCCGCTGCGAATCCTGCTGTTACCGGAATTATCTATTACAGTTTGAATCCAGAGTTCCAGGTCCAGACCTGTAGCAATCAGAACGTCAGCATTTCGCAGTGCAGTAGCGAATGAAGGCTTTGGCCGTATAAAGTGTGCGTCCTGATCACCTCTTACAATAGCCTTAACAGAAACTCTGTCACCGCCGATTTCACGGGCAAAAAAAGCATAATCAGGCAAAGTTGTAACGACGTTTAATTTCTTCTCAGCTTGTACATTAGTAGTTAAAAAAATCTGAGCTAATCCCATTATTATCAATATCTTTTTCATTATCATTCTGCTCCTTTCTGTTAGTAGCGTTCATGTTTGTGCGGACCTGCAGCAAAAATCACCTGAAGCCAGACCACATGTTCAGGATTTTCGATGCCTCTGCCGTTGCTGTAATCATACTCTACTCGAAATTTAACAAATGGACTTTGCCACCATGTAACATAAGGACTTACCTGTGACAAATATGGATTTTTTGCGGTCACCGCCAAAGGCGACAGAGATGTCCAGTTGGGATTGGCCGCGTAGCTCTTGGTATCAGGCATATAAAAATCACCCCTGACGCCAACATCAATAGTTCTGGATATTTTTGACTGCAGATAGCTGTAAAGTCCCCATGCTCTAAGGGTATCTGAGCCGGAGCCGTTGGGTGCGAGAATATCTTTGTTTAACCAGTATGCCTCACTTCGCCATTCAATATTGCGATAGCGCATTCTTTCAGTCGGTTCCCAGAGAACAGTCAAATCAGCTCCAAGTACAGTTGTAGTTTTAAGGCTATCCTGTGTAGTAGTAAAACTTCCTACTTCCCATTCTTCATTCCAGCCGACAAGACCTGAAAGACCCCATTCCAAATATGTATCCTTCGAGAGGTCTTGATAGTTTTTGTAGTGAGCGAGCAAACTGGGCCGGTTCGATCTGTTGCCGCCGAATAATCTGTTATTCGAGCCATTTGTTACCTGGAATGTCAGCTGCTGTGCCGACTGACCAAAAGGCGGCATAAGCCAATCCACAGAAACACCAGTTTGGTTCAAACCGTCGTCGCCGAAAATCTCACGAAGCGCCAGGGGGAAATCAACCTGATCCAGGCCGTGTTTGTGCCAGCGGTTCACTACACCAAACTGCTGCCGGAATTTACCTATGGTCAGGTTTATATCTTTGCCAAGATTGAACAAAGTAAAATAAGCTTCGCCAAGCTCGGTCTCGCCCTCGTGGAATTCAAGAGCACTTTTAAAATGAGTATATGGATCCAGCCACGATTCGACATGAACACCAAGAGTGCGGAAATTGAAGTCATTATTATGTTCGCTGGTACTATCATCTCTTGTCGAGAACAAAAAATCCCCGGTAACGCTGATTTCCGGGTTCAAGGCCTGCAAGCCAAGTCCCTG
>JARRRJ010000211.1:0-4676 GCA_037380865.1 Sedimentisphaerales bacterium | reverse complement strand
GCTTACTTCTGGATCATTGCATCGTTGTGCTAAAAGTTCTCGACGATGCGGTTGCCGTAGCAGACCCGGTTACCGGCAAGGAGCTGATACCCATGGAGCGATTCGAGAAAATATGGCGCTACTCAGGGATTATTCTCGAACGCGATGCAACTCAGAATATTTGAGAAGCTATTCTAAGCGCTTTTTGTAAAGCCTTGTCTGGAGCGCATTATTCCAGGCTGTCCAGTTCTCGTCTCCGTTCTCTTCTTCGATAGTCGCCTGTGCCATATTTATCTTTGCATCGAGATCATCTATGAAACAAACCATAAACGCTTCCGGCATTGCAGGCAGTTTTGGAGAGCCGAACTCATATTGGCCATGATGCGAGACTATTATATGCTCAAGGGAATCTATTATCTCCTGTTCGATGTTAGTACCGCTTTTCCTGAGCTCGTCTGCCTTTTTATTTACCATAAGAGCGCTTTGAACTATATGTCCAAGAAGCTGGCCCTGGTTAGTGTACGCAAAAGCCATATCGTAAGTAAGCTCTTCGGTTTTTCCGATGTCATGCAGAAATATACCTGCAAGTACAAGGTCAGACTGTAAATCAGGATACATAGGCAGGACGGCGACAGCGACGCGCAACATATTATGAACATGTTCGAGAAGTCCTCCAATGTAGCTATGATGAAGCTTCATGCCGCCAGGTGAGTTGCGGAATTTCTCCATAAGTTCTTCGTCAGCCAAAAAAGATTCTACGATAGCCTTGAGCTGAGGATTTTTTATTTGAGAAATTGTCTTTATTACGTCTTCGAACATTTGAGAGACATTCTTTTTCGTCCGGGCAAGGAAATCATCTATATTGACTCTATCTGAAGCTATTGGGGTAATGTTATTTACAATAATCTGCAGATTATTCTGATAGAGCTCGCTTCTGCCTTTTATGTGAACGAAACCTGGTTTTGGTATGGATTTGTAGATGATTTCACTGGCTTGCCACATTCTTCCATTCAATTGCCCTGTTCTATCGCAGAGAAACATAGCTATATAAAGGTCCCCTCTCGTGGTGCTCCTGAGAATAGGGTCCTTCACAAGGTAAATGTCGTCAATTGTCTCACCCGGCTCGACTTTGTTTATGAATTTATGCGCCATTATTATTCCTTTATCAATTTTTGTCAGATGCGATTTTCATAATATATTAAGATAATAACTCTTATGCAAGGACAGTTTGTTTAGGCTTCGAATATTTCTTTGTTGCTCTTGACAATATTGTTTTGTCATGATATAAAGTGGATAAAGAATTTGTGCTCCCGCTGATATGCGAAGCATGAGTTATACCTGAAAAATTTTCCATGAGACGAGGTGAAGAATGAAAACAGAACACAATAAATCCCGTCGCGATTTTCTCAAAACAGCCGCTTTCAGCACAGCTGCAATTGTGGCAGGCAAAACAGTATCATTAGGCGCCGAAGAGAAAAAAGAAGATGATAAAAATAAAATGCCCATCGGCGTACAGCTTTATTCAATAAGTGGTTTAGGCGGAGGTGGCCGCAGTTCCGGCGGCAGGAGCCGTGGAGGTCGAGGCGGCGCTTCGTCTACTATTGAAGTTCCCCAGGCTTTCGCAGAAATAAAGAAAATGGGATATGACGGTGTGGAATTTGCCGGCTTTTACAGCTACGATAATAGAGCCGAAGAAATGAAAAAACTGTTGGATGATAACGGATTGAAAGCCTGCGGCTTTCACCTTCAGGGATTAACTCCGGATACTATGCTTGGTGATATGTTTCAGCCGACCGTTGACTATAATAAAACTATTGGAAACAAATACCTGATTTTCCCGATGCTCAACGGTCGCGGCGAAGATTATTGGAAAAAAACCGTTGAACAGTTCAATCAAATTGCAGAAAAGCTAAAACCCATCGATATGTTTGTAGGATATCATAACCACTTCCAGGAATTTCAGCAGAAAATTGGCGATGTAACTGTTTTTGACATGTTCTTCGGTAATACCAGCAAGGATGTAATCATGCAACTCGACATTGGCCATTGTTTACACGGCGGTGGAGATCCTGCGGAAGTTATTAAAAAGTATCCTGAGCGTGCTGTAACTGTACACGTCAAGGATTATGGTGCGGCAGCCGCTGACGACGTTGTTGGCCGGGGAAATGTCAAATGGAAGGAAGTTCTGCAGGCATGTAAAGATGTAGGAGGTACAAAGTGGTATATCATCGAAGAGGAAAGCAGGCAATATCCGGGTCTGGAAGGCATCGAAAAAAGCCTGCAGGGTCTCAACAAAATCCTCGATGAGATGAAAACCGCGTAATAGGCAATTCTTAATTTTCTTATTGCATAAAATACGTTTCGGATTGATTAGAAATAACTTCGTAACTGGAGGAAGAGACTTATTGGCGTGCCGCCGTATTCGCTTTCGATAATTCCCGAAGAAGGTCTGTCTCCCCACGGTATGAAAAAGCTGCCCACAATAGAGCTATGCTGCGAAACGTCCCAGATGAAAGACGGCGAAACTATGCCGGAACCATCCTGTGGGCTTTGAAGCATCAAAAGTGAGCCGTTAAGGTCTATCCTGAAAGGATAGCTAAGTTGCGAAGCTATAGCCTGCCTGCCCAAAATTTGTGTGTCACCGCGAACGATTCTTTCAAGAAATTCTTTATTCTGCAGCTCATTTGAAACGTCCTCGATATTCTCTAACCCGAAGCCTGAGTAATGATATTCAGTGAGCCATGTCAAGCCGTTTCCGATATTAAATGTGTAGGAACTTCCAAGAACAAATTTGACTACTTCGTGTCGATTACAAAGAAGTCCCGATTCGGGCTGTCTTTCTTGGGTACGAAAGAATGCAAGCTCACTGTGCACTTCCGCGTCGCTAACTGCCGCAGATACTACACATGCAAGCATAGTATCTTCTGCTCTTTTACCAAAAAGGAACTCTCCGTCCATATTACCAAAATATCCTCTTGCTCTCCCCAATAAAGCCGACTGCTCCCAAGTTTCGCCAAATGCGCCAATCAGCTCAACCGAACTTGTGGGTGTTATGTTTCGCTCGATTCGTATTGCATCAACACCCCGCCGCCATTCACGGTCGACTTCGAGAGGCGAAAAAGGAGCGAATATATCCACAGCACTGAAAATCGTCCCGCGCCCGAGCCCGATTCCCTGCCTGCCTATTATGACCTGTCCCCATGTGGGATGCATCGCTACCAGCGCCCTGTCAATTTCCTGTCTGTATAGAAAAGTATGTGTTTCTGCAATTTCCCAGTCGAGTTGAGTGAGTCTGTAGGGAGCTTTTATTTCACTTGGCAGGAAGCTGCTCCCGGCTCCGGCAGCCGTGCTATCGGAAAGCCATCTCGCACTTTGTTCGTACGCAAGATTACCGTTTATCCAGTCGTTGTATGTCGCGTTCAATCCGAAACGCAATCTGAAAAACTCAGTAAGGCTATCTCGTTTCGGATAGAGTATATTATCATCCGGCGCATGCGAAGCAAGAGATGTCAACTTGCCTGAAATATCGAGACTGACGCTTTGCCGATCATCCTGGCTCGAATAGAGGTCAATTGCCTTCGAAGGACTTGCTGCCAATGAAATACAAATGATGCGTGATACGACTAATAGAAAGCGTTTTCGCCTTAATGAATTTTTAGATATCGATGATTCCAGGTTCATTTGCTGCCGGCTCATTTGAATTCTTTATGTGGTCTTTCGAGACTATTCCGTCAACAAGAGTCACAACTCGTCGTGCATAAGCTACTACTCTCGGGTCATGAGTGGAAAAAATAAAAGTGATGCCGTGACTCTTGTTCAGTTCAAGCATCATTTTTAAAAGTATTTCTGCGTTTTCACCATCGAGATTTGCAGTAGGTTCATCTGCGAGCATGAGTTTGGGCCTTGATACAACCGCTCGCGCTACGGCCACTCGCTGCTGTTGGCCGCCGGAAAGCTCTCGCGGCCTTCTGCCTGCAAATTGCTTCAGGCCAAGCTCTTCAAGGATATCCCTTGCGCGTTTGCGTCGATTGTCGCCAACTCCTTGAAGCTCAAGTACGAACTCCACGTTCTCCTGCGCCGTGAGGACAGGCACAAGGTTATACGCCTGAAACACAAAACCGAGAGAATGCAAACGCAACTCCGCACGCTGATGTTTGCTCAGTTTTGAAACATCGTTTCCGAGAACGTTAAGCCGTCCTGTCGTTGCGACATCGAGAGCACCTATGAGATTCAGCAGTGTAGTTTTGCCTGAACCACTGGGCCCGACAATTGCGACGAATTCGCCTTCCTGCACTTCGAGATTTACACCTCGAAGAGCCTGCGCTTCGATTTCACCAGTTTTGTATATTTTTGTTACTTCTTTTGCATCAACTAATATTTTTTCAGCCATACTTGCAAAACCTCTTTTATCATTTTTTAGCGATCTACCCTCAATGTCACAGCCGGGTCGGTTCGCGAAGCATACCATGCCGGATACAGGGAACTGAGTATTGTTGCACTCAGTGCCAATATGAACGAAAGCGGGATAAGCCACCATCCGAAATCACCGAAAAAGTGAGGATCAACTAGGATATTGGAGACTGTAATGTCACTTCCTCCATAAAGAGAGCTGAAATCGATACCTTTTTTATACACAAGATAAGTGAACGGCGCACCTATAATAAGACCGAGAATCCCCCCGAACACGCCAAGTATAA
>JARRRJ010000210.1:0-4684 GCA_037380865.1 Sedimentisphaerales bacterium | reverse complement strand
AGGAGGGAAAAGCAAGGAGTGCCGCAGCCAGAAACAGAAACAATACGGACAGAGGTGAGCTCATCGCACTCATTAATCTCGGTCTATGAAAGGATCTCCGTTTGCGTTGCCTCTGTATTCCTATTCGTCTTTCCATCTTTCCGGCTCTTTTCTTGTCAGCATATTGATCTCTTGCCCTGTATAGACTTTTTACCGGGCCCACATTTGTTAGCAGTCCGGCGCAGTTCCTTTTATTGCCTCCGGCTGCCACAATATAGAATCTCACTTAAAATATAATAAATATATCGTACTCACGAGCCGGGAAAATGGCCTGATATATATTGAAAACACAAAATATTATTCGACACGTAAAACGAACCTTTTTCCACAAGACAGCATGCTTTTTATGGGCCGTACCTCGTATCATTCTAACTGAAGATTGTATATCGGACCATAAGTCCATTCTTCGATCTTGGCTCCAGTCATGATATGGACGATGGTCTTTTGCTCACCTCAATTGTAAAGGGGATGGTTTGCGTGTGTCGTTTAGAGTTGCAGGTATCTATCTTTTCCGTGCATTGTTGCTGGTTTTGGGCAAAGTGAAGCTGAATGTTGCGCCTCCGTCAAGATTGTTTTGAGCCCAGATTTTTCCACCGTGCTTTTCCACCGCCTGTTTTGCGAATGACAGACCAAGGCCTGTTCCGTCTCTTTCTACTTTCCTTGCATTGGGGGACCTGTAGAATTCCTCGAATATTTTCACTTCTTCGCCTTCGGGAATACCGATCCCGGTGTCTTTTATTTGGATGAGGTACTCCGATGGATTATCTTTTACAGATAAGACGATGCGTCCACCTGACGGCGTGTACCTGATTGCGTTGAAGAGCATGTTCGTCAAAGTCTCCTCGATAAGAACCTGCTCGCCTAAAATGTCATAAACAGCTTCCGGGCCTTCGTAGCTCAGATTTATATTCTTCTGATTTGCGCGATTTTGGACCACTGTAATTGCGCTGGAAATGACCCTGTTGAGATGAAAAAGCTCTTTCTCCAGTTTGCCGGAAAGATTGAGACGCGTTATTTTCAAAAGGGCTGTAATAAAGCTCATACATTTCAGCGTTCTTCGGTATGCTCTTCCCACTAAATCCTTCTGTTTTGCATTCAGCGGCCCGACCATCTCGCTGTAAACAAGATTGATGCAGCTTTCAATCGCCGCCAGGTGGCCTTTTATATCGTGTGTAAGACGCAAAACATACTCGTTCTTGATTTTGTCCTTTTCCTGGAGCATCCTGTTGGCCTGCTCTACACCTTCTTCCTGTTCTCGCAATTGTTCTACAATTGAAGTTGTCATATAGACCACAAGAACGAGGGTGCACGAAAAAACGAAAAGCGTCCCGCTGACAAATGTAAAGTCCTTATATAAGACGTGAGCGGCAAAGCCTGTCAGCTCGTAATGATAAAGAATCCCGGCGTATTCGAGCAGCACGACAAGACTGAAAAGGAAAATTGCAAGGCCAGCCTGGATATAGCTGCTTCGCTTCCTGCAGAGAATGCTGGCGATTATCATGTGAAAAACAAAGAAAAAACAAAACGGATTTTCTATACCGCCTGAGAAATGAAGTATTGTCGTCAAAATGAACAGATCAGAGGATATCTGGAAAACAATCATCCTGCTGATGGTTCTTACAGAAGGCTCTCTTCCTCCCCATGTGAGCTGCTTTATATAATCGAACAGGATAAAGTTATAAAAGAACAGCGTGCCCGTAATAAAATAAAGCTTGTTAACGGGCAATGTAACGCCCATCACTCTGCTTGCGAAAAAAGTACCGATACCAAGAACGGCTATAGCGGCCCACCTTAACTTAACAAGCCAGCGGGCACTGTGAATGCGTCTCGTGCTTTTAAGCAGAGTTTCCATAAGTTGTTGTTACTTTTTCAGAAGTTGTTCGACCTTCTTCAAAAGCACATCCGGTTTCACAGGTTTTGACAGGTATTCGTTAACGGGCAGCCACGATTCGTCGCCTGCGGCTGATTCGAAATCGATGCCCATCTTGTCTTTAACTGAAGTAAGCATAAGTATAGGAATATCCTTGTAATTCTCATCTTCCTTTAGTTGTCTGGATAGTACAAAGCCGTCATGCGGGGTCTCCATCATTACGTCGAGAATTATTACATCCGGACGACTTTCTTTGAGTTTTTCCATTGCCTGATCTATGCCGCCTGCACTGTTGACCGCATAGTCTTTATGCTCGAGGACAACCTTCATTGCTTCGGTGATGTCCGGATCATCGTCTATAATAAGAACCTTTGCCTTTTCCATTATGTCTTTCCTTCAAGTAAAAAAATCTTCTTCATAAAAAATACTTCTAACTTACATCTGCCTGTATGTCAATAACTAATTCGTTTGGCGTCAATGTGACACGAGCATCCTGCCAATGCTGCTAAAACTCCTTGCGAATAATATTGACATAATCATCAATTCTTTTCTCAAGCCCGGCGCTGATGGTCTGACCTAACGAAACATTTTCGGGTTGAATGCCGAAGATTACAATCTCCTTAGGAAGCTGTCCCAGCATCCTTGCCATATCAATTATTTTCATCAAATCCTGCTCATGTAAAGACTGGTGGGCAAGCTCCTTCACACTCTCAACATGTTCCGGGGTAAATCTTTTTATCGTTCCAGGCTGTTCGCCCATATTCGCACAGTCGATTAATATCACCTTTATTCTGTTTTCGAAAAGGTAAAGCAGGCTCATTCCCCCCGTTCCTGCGTCGACAAAATCAACTTCGGGATATTCCTCCGAAAAATCGGAGAGCCTGCTAACCAGGCGAATCCCGATCCCTTCGTCCGACATTAGCGGATTTCCCAGGCCAGCGACTACATTCGGTTTTTTCATACAAACTTTACATCAAGCATGTGTGTCGAGCAGGATATGCACGGGTCGTACGAGCGCACAAGCATCTCAAGTTTCTGACGAACCGCATCCTGTCCTTCATCGAGTATTTCAGGAACGAGCTTTTCGAAGTCCTTCTGAATATTAGCATGATTCTGGTTCGTCGGGATACAAATATCAGCCGCGACACAATCCCCTTTGGAATCGAATTCGTACTGATGAAAAAGGATGCCGCGAGGAGCTTCTACACAGCCTGAGCCTTTGCCGGCTTTGGGCTTTGCGGGAACATTAATCTTATCGAGAGGAAGCAGGCCTTTTGTGAGCAGGCCATCGATAATCTCGATACCTGTAACAACCACCTGGACGCATTCGACTATTTGCGCTACTGTGTTCATGAACGGATTGCAGTTACCCTGCTCCAGGCCGAACTTTTTTGCAATGTCCTTTGCAGGTCCGCAAAGTTGATCATAATTGTTATTGAAACGTGCCAAAGCGCCGACCGCATAAGCTTCGCGATGCCACTTTGTCCATTTTGCGGTTGACTGGTCAACTACATATTCGTTTGCAACACTCTGCCAGTCCTGAACAGAAACAGTTTTTCCAACGTAATCGTTGCTTGTAATGTCACCAGGATAGAATGTATAATGGTCCGGATGTGTCAGGGAAACATATTCTGTGTCACGAGTGAAACCCGGGATGTTTGGCGCCACACTGAGAACTGTCTCTGCGATTGCACCAAGGTCTTTCAGTGTTCCTTCGAGAGTAGTCTTCAATTCCTTAAGCTGCTCTTCAGTCGGGATTCTTGCCCAACCGCCTGGTTTGATTGTATTGGGATGAGTAGGGCGTCCCGCTGTGAGCTCCGACCAGTTGTTTGCGGTTCTATGTGCCTTAATTATTGTTTTGACGGCATCCGGCGCAGCAGCGACGAGGGGCACAACTGACGGAACGCCGAAAAAGTCCGGAGCGGCGTGATAGCCTATATGCAAAACATGGCTTTGCAACTGTTCCGAATAATGCATAAGCTGTCGAAGCAGGTCAGCCTGCTCGGTAACTTCGATACCGAGCGCTTTTTCCACTGCCTTTGTAGCGGCCAGGGAATGTGTTATAGAACAGATGCCGCAGATACGGCTAACGATAATCTGAATATCGTCAAAATGTCTGCCGCGAACCATCGCCTCGAAGAAACGCGGTGCTTCAGGCACCTGCCATTGCACTTTTTCAATTTTACTATCGGAAGCGTTTACAATTATATTGCCGTGTCCCTCGACTCGAGTAACATGGTGAACGTTTATATTTACGGTTTTACTCATAATGTAGGCTCCTGCGTACTTCCAAAGAGAACCATTTTGCTTTTCAGGTCTTCAACGTTTAGGTTATGTTTCTGTATTACATCTTTTGCAGCTTCTACGTTTGGATTATCGATATATCCACGGCAGCCAAAACAGCGGAAACCATTCGTCGGGCATCTTGCTTCGCAGCCGGCTCTTGTAATGGGTCCCAGGCAAATCTGGCCGTAATCCCACAGGCACGGATTTCCATTGGCTTTGCATTCTACGCAAACCGGGTATTCCGGTGTTTCAGGCAGTTTACCCTGGAGAAGTGATTTAACTGCGTAGATGAATTCGGGTCTGTGCATGGGACATCCGTGAACTTTGAAATCAACCTTTACAACCTCGTGTACTGCTTTTGTAGGAGCGGTATTGAGATGCGGCTTATTCGCATCTTTGCCGTACACACATTTTTTCACTTCGTCAAGGTCGAAATTATTCTTAAGCTTGTTCACGCCGCCTGTCGTCGCACACGCTCCTATGGCGATT
>JARRRJ010000209.1:0-8643 GCA_037380865.1 Sedimentisphaerales bacterium | reverse complement strand
TTCCGAACCTGAATCGATGGTTGTCATTTCAGCCGCGATTAAGGGACGAGTCCCCGACACCGGGCAATTGATAATTGCGGCAACAGCACCGGATGCCAATAATCAGCAAATACAGTTACGTCCGGTCGTTGAATCCGGAGAACAGCCAAAGTTCGAAACATCAGAATTTTTCCCGAACACAGGACAATTTAAATATCGATTTGGAACAGGGAAGGTGACAACGCAATGGCAGAATATAGACATTCGTGAGGCACCTGGTATCAAAAGTATTTCAGCTGAAATCGAGCTCCCTGAATATATTTCCGATGAAGACGCTTTGAAAAATTATACCGAGCAGGTGAAAAACAATAAGCTTGAACTTATCAAGAATAGTACTGTAACTCTTCACGTGGAAGCGACAGGCAAGCTCAGCGAAGTCGAGCTTACTGAGCCGAGCGGCGTATCGAAGAGCAGGAAACTCGATGAAGCAAGTACATTCACGCATACTTTCACTGCAGACATGGAAGGACCTTTCGAGTTTCATCTGATTGATGAGAAAGGTTTGAAGAGCAGGAATATTCCAAATCTTAAAATTACATTGAAGAAAGATAATCCGCCGCAATTCAAGCTGGTTTCTCCCGACGGTGACTATATTGCGACCAATGTCTCCAGTGTTCCGATTGAATTTGAAATTACCGATGATTTCGGGCTGAGCTCAGCGAAGTTTATTGCAGAATTTCCGGACGGCGAGCCGCTTTCGCTCGATATACCAGTAAAGCCCGACTCGAACGAAGCGGCCTTCAGACATATTCTCGAGCTTGAGGAATACAACCTCGAAGTTGGTGACAGTATTATGTTTTATGCGCAGGCACAGGATGTTAAGACGGCAATCTCAGACTCGCAGAACACCGCGAGCAGCGGAATATATTTCATCGAGATCAGGCCTTATCAGCAAATCTGGCATCTCGGCGACGAGGGAAGCCCGAGCAATATGCCGGGCCCGATTCCCGAGGATTTGGTGACTTTACTAGAATATACGCGAGCATTAGTTAAGAAGACGTCAGTTATAGCGAGCAAAACAAGACTTGATTCAGATGACTATTCGAAGCTTCGGTCCATCAGGGAAGATGTGGATTATTGTTCAAACCTGCTTGTAAGGCTTCGCGATGACCCTCAAATCGAGTTCAACGACGATCAGAAAACTGTGCTGAACGAGATATTGGCAAACTACGAGAAGGCATCCGACAGCCTGGATGGATATGATGTGTCAGGAGCTTTGACTTCGGAAAAAGAAGCGTACAGGATTCTTCGAAAGTTTATCCAGGAAATGGAAATGGAATACAACCCTCCGGAAAGCGGAACAAGTGTGCCCCAGGAGACTCCTGACAGAGCCGAACTCAAAGCATCTATTGAGCCGCCCGAAATAGAAAAAGAGCGCATCGAGGATGAACTGGAAAAAGTACAAAATGATATCGAGCAACTTCATGCTGAGCAGGAACAATTGAAAACGGAACTCGAGAAAGTTCTGGAAGCTCAGAAAGAAGCAAACAAAGAAGCACAGGCAAATTCGCAGGCAGGTCAGCAGTCTTCAGAGAGCAGTGATAGCTCCCAACAACAGAAAGGGGAAGGCGGCGAAGGCGAAAGCGGCGGCAGCAATCAGCAAGACTCCTCAGGACAACAGGGAGAAGGCAGTTCGGGCCAAGGGCAAAGCGGCAATAATCGACAAGGAGATTCTCAACAAAAAGGAGAAGGCGGCGCCGGCCAAAGCGGCAGCAGTCAGTCAGGTAACTCTCAACAACAGGGAGAAGGTAGTTCCAGCCAGGGTGAGAGCAGTAACGGCCAGCAGAGTACTTCCCAACAACAAGGAAGAGGAACTTCCGGACAAGGAAGTGGTGAGAATCAGCAAAACAGTTCTCAACAACAGGGAGAAGGCAGTTCCGGCGAAGGCCAAAGCGATGGCAACCAGCAGAGTGCTACCCAACAACAAGGAAGAGGAGGTCCGGGAGAAGGCATTGACAATCAGGAAGGCACATCTCAAAAGCAGGGTGCTGGGAGCCTGGGACAAGGCGGCGGAAGACAACTGGACAATAACCAGGACCGAGCAAATTCACAAAGCGGCGCGCAGAGCGCATCCGACATTTCCGATAGCGGCTCATACGAACAATCGCAGAGCAGGAACAGTGCCGACGCGCAGCTTAAAATGCTGCAGGCAAGACAGGCACAGCTTGAGCGCAACGTTTCTCAACTAAAGCAGAAACTGGAAAGCATGCCCCAAAGTCCTGATGCGTCCGCGGCAGAAGCGTCGAAGGAGGCGCAGGAGCAGCTTGGTGAAGCAGCCGATTATATGAAGGAATTTCAGGACAAGATGAACGAATTGCGATATGAGCCTCAGGACTATGATAAAAAATCAGCAGAGGCTTCTGAATTGATGGATTCCGCCGCTAAGAAACTTGAGTCAGCTGACCAGGCGCTCGAAAACGGTTTGAAAGGCTCTCAGGAAGAGCAACTCGCAAAACAGTTGAAGGAAACTGCAGAGCAGCTTGCATTAGACGCGTCAATGGCGGATAAGGACCTTACGGAACTCGAGCGTGAACAGATGCAGGCTCGTCGTGACGCCGCCGAGCGTTTGCTTAAAAGTATGGCGAGGCCTCAATGGGCTTCAGGTGGCGGCGGAGCCAATAACTCAATCTCGGGCAGTCTCGTCTGGACAAAAGGCTCAGGCGATCCTTCTGTAGATACCACAAGAGAAATTTCTCGCCAAATCTGGTCTCTTCGTATCGAGCTTCAAAAAAGACTGGAGAAGCCCGTCGAAGACGAGCCTTCCGATTCGAGATTCTCCGAGTTTGAAAACGACTTTTTCGAGAACGCCGCTAAGTATAATTCGGGAGATGGTGAAAAATGATATTCGCGAACTACCCGGGCCATTTTGTTGCAATAGGCGTTCTGATAATTACCGCCGGAATGCTTTTGCTTGCATTTAGAAGCGGCGAACTTAAAAAGGAAAAGTTCAAACTTCTGCGAGTGCTTCTTCTCAGCCTTAAGTTTATCGCGATTGTAATTTTGGTTTTAATATTATGGAATCCGTCTCGCTCGGAGATAGTCGAAACATTTTACAGAAATAACGTGCTGGTATTATTTGACACAAGCCAGAGCATGTCTGTCGCTGAAAATTCGAGAAAAACTCGGCTGGACACTGCCCTGAAAATTTTCGATGAAAAATTCCGTTCTACTGATACAGAGCGGCCGGAGTTCAGGATTCTCGGATTTGACGACAATGTTTATCACAGCGGCTCAACAGAATTGCTTCGGCGCTGGGGAAATCATACGAATATGCGCAACGTCCTTACGACGATTGGCCGACACGATAATATCCGGGCTCTTCAGGACAATGTCACGCCGGATATTTCACACACGAAAGGTGCTGTGATATTTACCGACGGCCAGGCTGACGACCAGCGTGTAGCGACGTATCAGCCGCTCTTGAAGAGTGATTTTCCGGTAATACTCGTGGGAGTAGGTTCCAGAGAAAACGTATCAGATGTCGAAATAAAAACTGTAAAGGCGCCTCTTAGGGCTTTGATTGATTCGATTTATGAAGTTGAAGTTGTTGCGGCCGCTCAAAATTTGTCCGAAGAGTCGGTAACAATCGAGCTTCTGAAAGACAATCTTGTCATAGATTCAGCCAGCGTTCCAACGCAAGAGTTTACTAAAGAAGATGACTCAGGAAATCACGATGTCACTGTAAAATTCAACGTAGGCGCCAACACTCTTGGGAGTCATAATCTTGAGGCACATGTAAAGGCAATTGCGAACGAGAGCAATCAGGCAAATAATGTTCAAAGTACTTTCGTTGATGTCGTGGATAACGACAAGCTCAAGGTTTTGTTTTATGCTCAAGTAGCCGAATTCAATGTCGGAAAACTTCGTCAGGCTCTTTCTCTGGACCCGAGAATCGATCTTGATTTTTGCCTAGATGCTGTGAGATTTGCCAGTCAGGCATCGCAGGTAATTAAGAAATTAGACTATGCGCAATTCCCTGAGACCCAGGCGGAATTCAACAAATACGATATTATTATCCTGGAAAATTTCTATATGGATGGTCTGGTTTCTTCGCAAATAGAAGGTTTGTATAATTTCGTCGTACAGCGAGGAGGAGGACTGGTTATTCTGCCCGGCAGATACGACTATAATCCGGCGGGATGGAAGAACGAAAAGGCAAAAATGCTTCTGCCTGTAATATTTGACGCGAATGACGACAGGCTCTGGCCTCCGGAACGACAACAAATTGATTTAAGAACAGAAGGAAGTTACACAATTGACCTGGCTCCTTCGGAAATCCCGGAATACGGTTTTACTGTTTCGCCATTTTATAATATCGAAAAAGTCAAACCTGCATCGAGCATCCTCGCTTCTTCCGGTGGTAAGCCTTTGGTAATTCTCCATCGTGTCGGTCGAGGTAAAGTCTGCCTGCTGAATATATCAAGATTATTCTCATGGTATCGTGAGGACAAAAAAGGAGGCTGGCTATATAGCCTTATGTCGGGATTGACTTCTTATCTCGGACGAACCCAGGGTGGCTCTTCGGGAGTACGAGCAGGTATATGCAATGGAGCCTTCAGGCTCGGGTTATTACGTCGCTGAAATCGATAACGTCGAGACAGACAGGATTGTTGCTTCAGCCCAGGCTGAAATTGGCGGAGTTTTTCTTGGAGAAAAACCGGTTGCAGTGAACCTGCCGTCGCGCAAAACAGAAATGAGTGACACACAATTCAACGAGCAGTTCCTGGAAGCTCTTGCGAAACAGCTTAACGCTGAATATGTTTATGCTGATGACGTCGATAGTGACATTATAAATCAATTTGACGCGCAGACACAGGCGGGACATACCAGACAGATTACGAGTATCTGGCCGAACTGGTTGCTTTGGGGATTACTTTGCCTGGTTCTCGGCCTGGAATGGTTTATCAGGCGTGCGAAAGGTCTTGTATGAAAGATAAAATGTTCTTCAGAAATGTGAAATTTGTTTTGCTGGTCACGTTATTCAGCTTTTCATCTGCAATAGCAGAATCTGCGCCCGGAAAAACCTATGCGTTAGTTATCAGCGGAATAAACAAGGATACTCAGGACATTATAGCGAGAGCCCATGTTGCTTCGGACCTGCAAAAATTCCTGCTCGATAAAACAAAAGGAACAACAGATTCTGTAAAAATTCTTACTCCTGATGCTGAAAGAAATAGTGCGACGACCTCCCGATTGGAGAATATACGGAAAATAATGAATCATTTCGAATCTGTGGTGACTCCCGCGGACAGGTTTGTTTTTTACTATACGGGACAGGCAAACGTTGTCGGTCAGCAATTGCGCTTTAACCTGCCCGGCGAGGATATCACACAGGCTCAGCTGGCGCAATTGCTTGAGCGCATCACAGCTTTCTTATTGTGCTGGACTGCCCTGCTTCGGGTCTTGCTGTGAAAGCTCTTTCAAGACGAGGAAGAATCATAATATGCAGCTGCACAGACGAGCAGGTTTTCAGCGCGAAATTCGGTGAGTATTTCATCTCCGCTTTAACCGGCGCAGAAACTGATATAGACGAAAACGGCAAGGTTTCAATATTGGAAGTTTTTATTGGGACTTCGAAGAAAGTTGAAGATTGGTACAGGCAGAAGCAGCTGATTATAACAGAAACACCTGTTCTGGATGATAATGGAGATGGCACAGCATCGAAAGAGCCTTGGAGATACATGATTGACGTGAAAGACGGCCTGATGGCATCGGAATTTTTCCTGTAAGATATAGGTGATAATTATGACGACAATGAACCGAAGAAACTTTCTTAAAGCGGCTTCGCGAACTGCGGCTGGCCTGGTATTTATGTCGGGAAAATTGTGTGCGGTCGCGAGGGAAAACTCACTGCAGCAGGCTGCGCAAAGCGAGTCTGACCGGCAATTAAATGATCTCGAACAATATGACTTTATCATGCCGCGAGTGCAATTTGCGCATATCAGGCGGCCGGGAATGGGAGAAGCGCCGGATTACTGGAGCGTGCGCCCCGGCGGAGACAGGAATCTTTTGCATCGGCTGGATTCCGTCATACGATGCAAAACCAAACCCATACCACGTGTCCCTGATGACGCATTTGACCTCCAATACGGTAAACCGGATCAGTTCAATGCGGTTGTCAGTTTTGATGACCCCGAAGAAATCAACAGATATCCTTTCCTTTTCATGACGGATGAAAACGAATTCATATTTACACAGACACAGAAAAACAACCTCAGGGAATACATACGACGAGGAGGATTCATCTTTATGGACGATTGCGTGGTTTTAAGTGGTGGAGACTTCTTCTATCAAAGCGCTTATCGTTTGCTCGAGGACGTATTCGGAAGAAATTCCGTAAAACGTGTTCCGAACGAACATGAAATATTTCATAACGTCTATGATCTCGGTTCAATCGGCCTGCCGTATATGCAGGGTTTCGACCACGGTGCACGAGGGGTATATGACGGAGATCGTCTCGCCATTTTCTTAAGCTCGAACGATATACACTGCGGCTGGTGCGACAATACCTGTATCCATTTCGGCCCAATAAAATACGAACAATCCCTGCAAATGGGCATAAATATTATCATGTATGCAATTTCGCACTAAAAGCTTCATATCCAGGAACAGGACAGTGCAGCATCGCTTATAATATATTTTTCTCAAAAAATACGAATTTTTTCTTGACAAAGTTAGGCATGCCTAACTATATTAGGTATAGCTTACATTTGGATAGTATATTTATGGCAGTAAGGAAAGAAAAATTAAGTGCTTCGCTCGAGGATTACCTCGAGGCGATTTACAATCTTGCAGGTGATAATAATTTTACCAGAAGCAGGGATATTGCCGAGGAACTCGGTGTTTCGCGCGCATCTGTGACCGGCGCGCTCCGCGCGTTGAAGGAGAAGAAACTGGTTAATTATGAGCCTTATAATTATATCAGCCTGACAAAATCGGGTAAAACAGCGGCGGCGGAAATCGCCAATAAGCACGATATTCTGAAATCGTTTTTCATCGACATTCTCGATGTAAGAAACGAAACAGCCCAGCAGGCCGCGTGTAAGGCAGAGCATGCGCTCGGCCCTGATATTATTGCCAAGTTGTTGTCGTTCGTTGAGTTTGTCGGTCGGAATAATACGAACGGGCACAACATGATGCTCGAATTTAAGAAGTTCTGCAAAAACAGGAATAAAACTAAAGCAGTCAAAGAATAAATATGGAACAAAAAGAAGTAAAGTCTCTATCGAAAATACGCTCAGGCGGAAAAGTCAGGCTGGTCGCCATCGAAGCCGGACGCGGCCTGAGCAATCGTCTCGCTTCGATGGGACTCGTGTACGATGTGGAAATAACAGTAGTGAGTAATAGCCATCCCGGGCCATTTGTAATTAACGTCAAAGGCTCCAGGGTCATGCTTGGACGGGGAATGGCTAATAAGATAATGGTTTCTGTCTGCGATAATGAAAAAGATAAGAGCGGCGCTGGCCGGCAATCCTAACAGCGGAAAATCCACTATTTTCAATCTCCTGACGGGAGTGCGCCAGCACGTCGCAAACTATCCCGGTGTCACTGTAGAAACGAAACAGGGTAAGTGCCGACACGGGGATTACGAAATAACGTTTGTGGATTTGCCGGGGACATACAGCCTGACTGCTTATTCGGACGAGGAATTAATCGCGCGAAATTACATCATCGACGAGCATCCTGACGTGGTGATTGATGTTGTAGATGCTTCGGGTATCGAGAGAAATCTTTACCTGTACATGCAGCTTACGGAAATGAACGTCCCTCTCGTGCTCGTGTTTAACATGAGTGACATTGCGGAGCAGAGAGGCCTTGTCTTCGATATCGCGCACTTATCTACTTTACTGGAAGCGCGAATCGTTCAGATGGTCGGCAGTAAAGGTCGGGGAAAACAGGCTCTTCTGGAAGCGGTTGTCGAAACTGTCGAAAAACCTCGCAAATTGCGCACACACAGAATAAATTACGGTGACGAAATCGAGCAGGAGTTGGAGAAGATCGAAAAAGCCCTAATCACGGAAGAGCCTTCTCTTTCTCAAAAATATAAATCGAGATGGCTGGCGATAAAGCTGCTCGAACAGGATGATGAAATATCCAGATGTGTAAAGAAGGACAGTGTAAATAAAATAATTGCATCTTCGGTGGCTCATCTTAGAAGCATCTTCAGGGAAAATCCTGAAATTGTTATGGCAGGCAGGAGGTACGGCTATATCTCCGGCGCTTGCCAGGAGACAATAAGAACCACTGCCGAATCGCGACATAATTATAGCGACATGATAGATGCTATAGTGACACATCGCATCATCGGGCTTCCTATATTTCTACTTTTAATGTACCTGACTTTTTTCTTAACATTCAAGCTGGGAAATTATCCAATGATATGGCTCGAGCATTTCTTCGGTTGGCTCGGCTCGGAAATTTCAGGCTTCTGGCCTGCTGGAAGCGACAACTGGCTCAGGTCTCTTCTCGTTGATGGCATTATCGGAGGCGTCGGAGGAGTAATGATTTTTCTGCCAAATATTCTTATCCTGTTTATGATGATCGCCTTTCTCGAAGATTCAGGCTATATGGCAAGAGCTGCTTTTATCATGGACCGCATAATGC
>JARRRJ010000208.1:0-4728 GCA_037380865.1 Sedimentisphaerales bacterium | reverse complement strand
CTTTCGCAGGTTCGCCTGTGCCATTGCACGGAACAAATCCTTGGCGCGGTCGATATGTTCACGGCGCGTGCCGATGAGGTTGTCGTCCACCACCAGCACATGCTTTTCACGGATCAACTTAAATTCCCGCACCACATCCGCAATGGGGCGCTGCCGGTAGTGGGCCCCGTTGAAGGCCGTCACGCTGCAAAAGCTGCAGTTCAATGGACAGCCTCGTGTGGTCTGAATGGCCCCGCAGGCATATCCCGCAGCTAGCAAATCATGCCGGGCGATCGGCACATCGCTTATCTCGGCCAGCCCTCCGTCATAGCGGCGCTTCAGGCAGCCCTGGTGAGCCTCCTCTAAGACCTGCGGCCAGATGCCCTCGGCTTCACCAGTAACTACCGAATCCACCCGCTCCATGACCTCGTCTATGCACATGGTTGCGTGAATGCCACCCATGACGACCGGTACGCCCAGACGCCGGAAGTGAGTGGCCACTTCATAGGCGCGGTTCGCCTGGGATGTGAAAGCGGTAATGCCTACCAGATCCGGTCGGGGCATGGCTTCATAGTTCGGAGTGCTGAGATTCTCGTCCACGATTGCGATTTCCCATTCGGGTGGGGTCAGGCCCGCAAGAACCATGAGGCTGAGCGGTTTCCACACCCGAAAACGGTTCCAGCGGCTCTCCTTGACTTTGACGATGCTGACAAGCGGATTGGATGGATTGATCAAATAGAGTCGCATAGCGTGTATTCATTCATGGTCATGAGGGAGCTTGTCTGCTGCCTTTGCTCACTGCTTTATTTTAAGGCTCCGCATCCTTAGGGCTTATCAGTGACTGCCTTTTCCAATAAGCCCAGAAAGGGCCTGAAAAGCTCTATTGGTAGGGGAAAGATTATCGTTGAATTGCTTTCGGTAGATATTTCGTTCATGGTTTGCAGATATCTCAATTGCAGCGCTATGGGATGTTTTTCAATAATCACGGAGGCTTCAACCAGTTTAGTCGCCGCTTGAAACTCACCCTCGGCATTGATCACTTTGGCTCTTCGTTCCCGCTCGGCCTCAGCCTGTCTAGCCATGGCCCGCTGCATCTCTGTGGGCAAATCAATATGTTTGAGTTCCACGGTTGCAACCTTGATGCCCCAGGGATCTGTATGGGTATCGAGTATTTCCTGAAGTTTAGTGTTGATCTTTTCCCTCTCTGATAAAAGATCGTCAAGTTCCGCCTGCCCGCAAACGCTTCTCAAAGTAGTTTGAGCCAACTGGGACATGGCGTAGCTATAGTTTTCCACCTCCACAATTGCTTTGACGGGGTCAATGACTCTGAAATAGATAACGGCATTCACTTTAACGGACACATTATCCCGGGTAATGACATCTTGGGGATCCACATCCATGGCCACTAAACGCAGACTCACTTTTAACATTTTATCAACAATTGGAATTAGAATAATTAGCCCCGGCCCTTTTGCATTAATGATACGCCCCAGCCTGAATATTACACCACGTTCATACTCCTTTAAAATGCGTAAGGCTGTGGAAAGAAAAAAGATTGCGAGAACAAGTATGGCAACCGTAGTAAACAAACTCGGAGTAAATAAACTCATATTATCTTCCTTTTGCAGGCAATTAGTTAATACTTTAATTCAGTTAACCATTTAATCTTAAGTTATTTAAATTAGATGACCATTTGTCTTAATGCAATAATTTAAAGAAAGATTATTTGATGCTCGGATTAGATTGGTTCATCTTGCCAATACATTAAAATTCGATAGCGCTCTGATTCCTGTGATATGTGTTTCATATCCATATACGAAATTCAAGGGAAATAAAAACGACAAAGCACAACATATAGTGTTGTGCGATTTTCGATTTCAGGTATGTATTTTTTGCCTAAGCTCAAACACGGTAATCCCGTTAAATTAATGTTTCTTTCGAAGTGAAATACAAAGAAATTTATTTACCAATTAATTTTCAACCACACTCGTAATGGTTGACATTAAATAGTGCAATCCATTTCCAACAGTCAAATCGGAAATAACAATATTTTCCAAAGCCTGTAAATTATCTTCAGTGACATCTTTTTCAAATAAATAATCCGTCAGGGAGCTCACGTATTGTTGGATTTTTCTTCACTTTTCTTCGGCAAAGGTTCGTCGCTGCCGTACACCTCTACATAGGCTTTATGGGAGATACAACCTTTTTCCCAGTGATTTCTTACTTTCTTGCCGATAAATGAATCCGGATATTTACGTCCGATATTGCAGCCGGGGCAGATCTTGCTCCATCCTGCCAGCACTTTTTTCATTTCCATGATTGTCTCCTTTCTGCGGACGCGCTTGCTGATATAGGCAATCCGGTCAGCACAGAAAATAATTATACAATTTGTGTATCACAGCGATTTCATAAATGTCAAAAGCTGAAAGATGACAGAAATCGTCACCGCAGACGTCAAGAGTGGAATGATGATATCACATGTTTTGAATGGCGATTTATTTTTTGACTACGTTGGAGCTACCTGTAACAACAGGATCACTTGCGACCATGAAGTCCGGCAGAATGGCTATCGAGTGCATCCGTTGGTTCGGATTCGTTGTCTCTTCGTGCCTCTCTTCACCGGCGGGGGCCTATCAGCAGCAGAGGTATGCTGATCCTGTGTTTGAGGGTCCGGGAGACACTTCCAAATAGGACGTCGCCTATGAAGGAGTGACCATGAGTGGCCATTGCCACGAGGTCATAGTCTTTTCCCTCAATCTCCTCCAGTATCTCGGTATCCGGTTCGCCGCTTCTGATCACGATGTGCGTTTCGATACCCTGAGCCTGCAATATCTCATAACGAGATTTCAAGGACGCTTGGGCCAGTTCACTCAACGAACGATCCTGGTCAAGCGTATGGGAGTGCACCACGTGAAGGAGGTAAACCTGCGCCTTGTTCTGAAGCGCCAGGGCTGACACATGCTCGATGATAGCATCGTCTACGGAGGAGCAGTCCATGGCGACCAGTATTTTCTTATACACTTGCATGTCAGCCTCCCCCCGCGATGGTCGAATAGAGCAAATAGATATTCAGAATTATAACGACAGCGGATATGACCACAGCAGCAGCTAACTCAAGTTGCTTACTTCTAAAGCAGTTCATGAGCTTGCGGTCTCGGCAGAGAATCAGCAACGGAACAAGTGTAAAGGGAAGTTGGATGCTCAACACGACCTGGCTGAAAATCAGAATTCGAAACGTATCCATAGCCAGTAAAATAATCATGAACGACGGTATGGCTGTAACAAATACGGAAATTTTGTAGAGCAATGTCCGGGGGTCTTCCGGTCTACCCAGAAACCCGGTGATCACATTGACCTCTGCCATTGACGACGTCACCGATGAGCCGACACCCGCAAAGACGAGGGCAAGGGCGAACAGAAAACCGGCAAGAGGCCCGGCCAAAGGTTTCAGTATCGCCGAGGCTTGCTCGATGCTGTCAACTACGACATGGTGCCGGGAGAAGACGGCGGCCGCCACGATGATCATCGCCGAGTTCACCAACCACCCCAAGAGCATAGCAGAGACCGTATCAATCTTCTCGTAGCGCAAGAGCGTCATTTTCTCGCCCTCGGAGATGCCCCACTTCCTGCTGTGAATGACGTTGGAATGCAGGAAGATATTGTGAGGCATCACAACCGCTCCAAGAATGGCCATGGCCACGTAAATACTGCTTCGGTTGACACTCGGAACGAGCAGCGAGGGTGCCAGTTGCGCCCAGTCGGGCTTGACGATCAGGATCTCCACCAAATAGCACAAGCCGATAATCCCCAGAAAGACTATAATGATCGCCTCGATCCGATGATACCTTTGGCTGACGATGAGAAAGACTTCAAGCACTACCGTAAGCAGAGCACCTGACCACAACGGCATGCCGAAGAGGAGATTGAATCCGATGGCTCCTCCAAGCAGTTCCGCCACATCGGTCGCGACACATGCTATGACAATTGTCAGCCCCAGAAGCGCCGATACCGGAGCAGAAAAGCGTTCCCGAATGTTGACCGCAAGGGACTTTCCGGTGGCAATACCAAGCTTGGCGGCCATGTTCTGGATCACAATCAGCATGATCGTGCTGAGTGTAATGACCCAGAGAAGTTCATAACCAAACTTTGATCCGCCCTCGATATTCGTTGCCCAGTTGCCAGGATCAATGAACCCGACCGTAACAATGAAACCGGGCCCAAGAAAGCTCAAAAGCGTCTTAAAAGGGAATCTTTTGTTGGCTGCTGCCATAGTGGTCATTCCTTTGTCCGTGGCAGTGATTCAGGGCTACACAAGAGGCAAACGAAAACTCCGGCTGATGACTTGGCCGTTAAGACTTTCATTGCCGATTTCCTGGCCGATCAAGCAATTACACGGGTCTGGATATCATCACTTCCGTAATGTTATCTGCCAAAATGCGCGACTTCGTGTCACAATACAAATACATTGAGAGCTGTCCAAATATCAATTTTTTTAAATCGTTTCAGATATGAAATAGATACATGCAACCTATCGTATTTTCTAATCTGGAGTCAAACTGTGGGCCCTAAAAATGCGGCTTTCGGCAAATCAAAAGGACAAATCCATCCAAAAAGATTCACCCTCTTGGGTTTGGATACCATATGGTAATCTATTAATTATAGACGCTTGAAAAAGTATAAATAGCGTGCCTCCATCGCAACTTCTTGTTATTTATTGATTTGTAGCGCATATCAACAAACATCTCAGGG
>JARRRJ010000207.1:0-7783 GCA_037380865.1 Sedimentisphaerales bacterium | reverse complement strand
TTTTTCAGAATCAATGCAATTGAGTCCAAGGCGCCCCGTGACGGCAGGGTGATCGAAAAACTTGGTCAGTATGACCCGATTGAAAAAGACAAAGACAAACAGGTCGTACTCAATCGCGAGCGTATCGAGTACTGGCTCAGCCAGGGAGCGATACCGAGCGACACAGTCTCCGAGATTTTACTGCACCATGGCATAAAAAATAAATACGCGGAACAAAAGGCGGCTCGCCTGGGAAAAGCAAAAGCTATAGCCAGATCGAAAGGCAAGCTGTTTAACAAAGCTCAGAAAATAGCGGCACAGAAAGAAGCCGAAGCTGCCGCTGAAAAGGCAAAGGCTGAAGCCGAAGCTAAGAAAAAAGCCGAGGAAGAAAAGGCCAAAGCTGAAGCCGAAGCAAAGAAAAAAGCAGAGGAAGAAAAAGCTAAAGTTGAAGCAGAAGATAAGACGGCAGAATCTTAAATAAGAAAATTTAAGTTAGAATAGTTTCGTAAGTCTTTTTACATTCAGCACCACGTTTTAGCGTGGAGTTATGACCTAAATGAGAATAGATATTCTTACGCTTTTTCCGGAAGTGTTCGAATCACACCTGAACTGCTCGATAATGAAGCGTGCTCAGGATGAGGGACTGGTTAAAATCGTTACGACCGATATCAGGGATTTTGCGCCTGATAACTATCGCAAAGTCGATGACAAGCCTTACGGCGGCGGACCAGGCATGGTTATGATGACGGGACCTGTGTTCGATTGTTACGAGCACGTTGCCGGATTATCACAGGAAAAGGGAAGAACGATTCTGCTCACGCCTCAGGGAAAGAAATTCGACCAGACCAAAGCTATCGAGCTGAGCGAAGAAAAAAGACTTATTTTGATTGCGGGAAAGTACGAAGGCTTCGACGAGCGAATCAGGACAGGCCTGGAGGCCGAACAAATTTCTATAGGCGATTATATACTCAACGGCGGCGAATTAGCCGCTATGGTAATTATCGATGCAGTCGTAAGACTGATTCCAGGAGCGCTCGGAGACGAGGACTCCGCTAAAGATGATTCTTTCAGTGAGGGACTTTTGGAATACCCGCAATATACAAGACCCGAGGTCTTCAGGGGTATGAAAGTTCCCGATGTATTGTTAAGTGGTAACCACAAAAAAATCGCCGACTGGCGGAAGGAGCAGGCGTTCGTGAGAACAAAAAAGACACGTCCTGACCTTTTGGAAGGGCAATGACAAATGAAGCTTAAATCCGAACCCGTAAATGCGAAATATAATGACCAGAACAAACCCGTAAGCAACATCCCTAAATCACTCGGACCAGTCCCTGACCTTGAAGAATATGTCCAGCCAGACTGGTGGCGGTACATCTTCAATTCGATCTATTTGAAAACAGACGGAGATGTGATAGACGATGCGAAAATAACTGCGAGTGAGATTGACTCATTCTCGGAAATTCTCAAACTCTCGCCGCAGGATAGAATACTGGACTTGTGCTGCGGCCAGGGAAGAGCGACCCTCGAACTCGCAAGGAGAGGTTTCAGCAACGCTGAAGGACTTGACCGTTCACGTTACCTGATACAAAGAGCAAAGGCCCAGAGCAAGAAAGAAAATCTCTCTGTCAAATTCAGAGAAGGCGACGCAAGGAAGCTCCCCTACCAGCCTGATACTTTTGATTGTATTATGGTTCTGGGAAACAGCTTCGGGTATTTCGAGTCGGCGCAGGATGATGTCAGGGTCCTGAAGGAAATTTTCAGGGTTCTCAAGCCATGGGGCAAAATCCTGATTGACGTTTCCGACGGCGAGTTTCTCAGAAAGAAATTCCAGCCCAGGTCGTGGGAGTGGATAGACAAGAATTATTTCGTTTGCAGGGAAAGGTCGCTCTCGCGTGACAAACAAAGACTGATTTCCAGGGAAGTTGTAACACATGCAAAAAAAGGTGTCGTTGCAGACCAGTTTTACGCAGAAAGATTATATACTCCCAAGACACTGGAAAACCTGCTTCAGTCAGTTGGCTTTAGCGAAATTGCTTCTCACGGGCCGCTCAAACCGGATTCACAGAGAAACCAGGACTTGGGAATGATGGAACGTAGAATTATTATGACAGGCCTTGTAAGAAAAGACTGGACACCTGTCAGAAGGAAGAAAGAGCTGACCAACAGTATTATTGTGATTCTGGGAGACCCGTCGAAACCCGACCCGCTCAAGCCTTTGTGCGTGTTCGACGACGATGATTTCTATACAATCGACCAGATGAAGAACGCTCTGCGCGACCTGAACAAATATCATATTACTTACCTGACAAATCACGATACCTTGTACAAAGATCTGACGGAGCTCAAGTCCAAGGCCGATTATGTTTTTAATCTTTGCGACGAAGGTTTTGACAATGATCCAAAAAAGGAGCTTCATGTAACTGCATTGCTTGAACTTTTGGGGATACCTTATACAGGCAGCGGGCCGCAGTGTCTTGCTTTCTGCTATGACAAGTCATTGATACGGGGAATTGCTAAGGAAACACTTGTCCCTGTCCCGGAAGGAATCTTTATCAAGCCCGGAGACGACATATACGAATTGCCTTTCGGCTTCCCGGTTCTCGTAAAGCCCAACTTCGGCGATTCGAGTTTCGGAATTACTCAGCGAAGCGTAGCCAATACTATCGAAGAGCTTGTCAATGCCGTAGTGGAAATAAGAGAAAAATTCGGCTACGAAAAACCTATTCTCGTCGAGGAGCTTCTTACGGGAAAAGACATCACAATCGGAATTATCGGCAATCTTCCCGAGCCTTACATAGTTCTTCCTGTCATCGAGGAAGATTATTCCATGCTGCCTCCGGAATTGCCGAGGATTTGCGGCTATGAAGCAAAGTGGCTTCCCGATTCGCCGTACTGGAACATAAAATCCGTGCCTGCAAATCTTCCCGAAGCTACGGAAAAATTCGTCGTCGAATGCTGTCTGAAATTGTTCGAGAGACTGGATTGCAGGGACTATTGCAGATTCGACTGGCGTCTGGACGCTGCTGGAAATCCCAAGCTTCTCGAAGTCAATCCCAACCCGGGATGGTGGACATGCTGGGACATATTATCCGCGCCGCTGAAATAAGACTGGGAATACAACCTTCTTCGCCCGCGCAGAACGGTAAGAAATCTGCTTCCACAAATGCTTCGCAATGATGAAAGCATGAACATCGGTTATCGGTTGCGCAACTCGATGTCTGACAGGTCAGACTTGTCAGGCGTGTCCGACTTTTCTAATGAGCAGCGCAACCGCCTCCATTTTACGCTTATAGTTTTCGAATGAGTTCCCAACTTTTTCAAAAATTTTTTGTTCTCAGTCCGAAAAAAATCCGATTTCGACTGCAGTTCGGCTGCATGGATAAAAAACTTTTGCAGCCTCCCTTCCGGCTGGGGTGTTAAGCGAAAAAAGCCTTGACTTTTCTGTCACAATGAGATACACTATTGTCTATAAGTAGTACTTGGGGCGATTACTATATAAATGGGGGGTTCTCAATTTCCATTCTTTGAGCACCCGATTAATGTCTAAAGTAAGTTAAAGTGTAAAGTAAATTAAAGTGAGCTGAAGTAAACTAAAGTATATAAATCAAATATAACTTAAGTCACTTCCAACTTTAGTCACTTTTAACTTTTTCAGGTTGCGGAGGTAAAATGATGAAATACAAGCTGCTGGAAAAATCGGGATTATTATGCTTATCAGCCGTTTTGTTTCTTCCATGTTTTGCTCATGCTACCATACTCGGAACTGTCGACATAGTCAACGCAGGCTATTACGCCAATGACACAATTATAGCTTTCTATGACGACCAGCCCGGAAGAATATTGTACGGCGGCGTCGCAAGATTTAAGAAAGTCGGAGGCACAAACGAGGGAAAACTCTGGTCCAACGGCGATATCGGTGGATTCTGCATAGAATTAGCTGAGGCGCGTTCAACCATGCCCTTGACGACATATGATGTTATCAGCCCCGCCGACGGCCCGCGCCCGGAATCATATCTTGGCGGCGCGATGGGCGAAACCAAGGCAAATTACCTACGCGAATTGTGGGGACGATATTACGATCCGAGCTGGGCGACCGGCGATACATTCACGAGCGTACAGAATGACCAGGCGGCCATATTTGCCGCGGCGATCTGGGAAATTGTTCACGAGGATTTTACAGGCAATCCGCTTGACTGGGACGTCCGCGTGGACGGCACTGACGGAATCGGCGGTTTTCATATTTGGGGTGTCGACTCTACTACAGCAAATAAATGGCTTCACTCGCTTGACGGGACGGGACCTATGGCTGACCTGCGGGTTTTCAGCTATGATGGCGTACAGGACTTCCTCGTCGCAGTGCCGGAACCGGCTACAGTTGTATTATTGGGAATTGGAAGTGTACTCAGTTTGATGAGAAGAAAAAAGGCATTATAACGGGATAAGGTGAATACAAGGAAACACGGGGCATAAAATTCTACTTCTTAACTATCTCGGAACACTGGGCTGCAGACATACATCTGCAGCCCATTTGTTTTATGTTCGATATCATAGAAAGCCTGACCCTCAAAGATGTAGAATCCAGTGTCGTGACATTGCTAATATGATAAGTCGATAGTCTCTGCGATCTTTCGCAGCGCGTTTCGTGACTCAAATGACATTCAAGATGAGATGCGGCTTTGTCTGTGCCCACCAATTTTAAGAAAGATGTGCACAGCATATGCTATGCTGCCTGCTCAGGTCTCTACATCGTCAGAATTGGACTGGGCCCGATCCTCAAATTCAGAGTCTTCGGTTTTTGTGGTTGTAGGATGGGCTTGAGCCCATTTTGTTTCATCTGCGTCTTCGTTGCCGGTTTTGTCGGGAGGAAGCTCTGTGATTGCGATTGGCGGTTTTTGTGCGGTTTCGATGCTCGCGGTTTGTGACTCTTCGCTGGGAGACGTGTTTTGCTCATCATCCATTTCGTACACGTTCTGCGCCTCGTTAATTCCTGAAAGTTCGTGCACAATGTCCATGTCTTCTTCGTCTTCCATGAAATCTTCATCATCTTCCATGGTTGTCTGCTCATTAGGTTCTTCGCGACTTTCTGACATGTCCTTCGGGGACTCTATCCCGACAATAGGTACAGCCTGGTCAGAGAATTCTGCATCCTGAGTTTCCATGCGAGACTCACGTTCTGCTTCAGTAGCGAAAATGGCACTTTGGACAGCCTGTTCAGCCGGCTCGTCAGTCAATGCGCGCAGGTAAATAGTCGAAGGCGTCGGTTGCTCGGTGCAGATCAATTTCTCGCGTATCAGCTCGAGAATCGCCAGAAAAAGTCCGACCAGTACGAAACGATTGCTCCGTGACTCGCTTTCACCCTGCTTAATGCAGGGTTCGAAAATTCGCCGGAAAACAAGCGGACCTTCGGTCTGGAGACGATGCAAAATCTCGATTTGATACAAGTCGATGGGTGTGTCATCTTTAATCGAGCTTATATCCGGCGGATTTCCTATGGCTTTGCATACTGAATCGAAGGCTTCCAATAAGTCCCAGATAGTCACCTGCTCAAGGTCAACTTCGGGTTCGACTTCACTTTTGAATTGCTCGATGATGGTGTTTGGACGACTAAATCGCTCGAGTCTCTCATCCGCGGCCGCGTCAAGCTGATTGGCGGCGTCCTTGAATTTTTTATACTCCAGAAGCTGCCTGATAAGCTCCTTGCGCGGGTCGCCTATATCTTCGTCATCCAGGTTGCCTGTATCTGCTTTAGGAAGGAGCATCGCTGATTTTATCTGCATTAAAGTCGCGGCCATCACAAGAAAATCGCCTGCCAAATCGATATCGAGACTCTTGAGCATCTCGATATAGCGAATGTACTGGTCAGTAATCTTGGCAATTGGAATGTCATAGATATCGACCTCTTCCTTACGCACAAGGTACAGAAGCAAATCCAACGGACCTGCGAAAATATCAAGATTTACACGATAATCTGACATATAATTTGTGACTCGGGGCTCGTGGCTCGTTTTGCACATCCCGCATGTTATGCTTTATTTCTATAATCCAATCCTACTGCTTTCCTGGCTTTCGCAAGCGTCTGGGAAGCCACTGCTTTGGCTCTTTGCGCTCCCTTTTCGAGCATTTCCTTTACCTGGTCCTTGTTATTCTCCAGATCAGCGCGTTTTTGCCTATAAGGCTCGAAATACTCAATCAATAATTCCGCGAGGCGTTTTTTCACTTCGCCGTAACCCATACCTCCTTCGCGGTATCTCCCATCCCAGTGTGCAAGTTCGTCAGGCGAAGCGACCAGTCTTAGTAATGCGAAAACGTTGCATTTTTCCGGATCTTTCGGTGCTTCCACTGGAGTCGAGTCGGTAACGATTTTCATAACCTTCTTTTTCACACTCGATACAGGCTCGAAAATCTCGATTGTATTATCGTAGCTCTTGCTCATTTTGCGGCCGTCAATACCCGGCACAACCGCTACGGATTCGATAATATGCTCATCGGGGATAGTAAATATTTCGCCGTAAGTATTGTTGAAACGCCCTGCTATGTCGCGGGTCACCTCGATATGCTGCTTCTGGTCCGCGCCTACGGGAACGAGATTGCTGTTGAAAATGAGAATATCAGCGGCCTGAAGGACTGGATAGGCAAAAAGACCATGATTGGCAGATAAACCCTGCGCTATCTTATCCTTATAGCTCGTGCATCGCTGCAAAAGACCCATCGGTGTAATGCAGGAAAGGAGCCACGTCAATTCTGTGACTTCAGGCACATCCGACTGGCACCAGAACACAGTCTTCTCAGTATCGAGACCCAGCGCCATATAATCCATAGCTACGTCAAGCACGTTGCCCGGCACATCCGAAGGATTGGGATTGCTTGTCAGAGCGTGATAGTCTGCGATGAAATAAAAGCACTCATGCTCCGCCTGAAGCTTCAAGTGCTGACGCATCGCGCCGAAATAATTACCTATATGAAGTTTGCCTGAAGGCTGTATACCCGAAAGAACTCTCAAACTAACCTCCGGAATCCGGTATTAAACAACAAATCCAAATCATAAAATATTAGTGGATCAGGATAACTGCGCAGAGCTTAGCTGTCAAGTCTAAATAGTTTTTCGCTTACAGTTGCGCCGCTCGTGAAGAGAAGGCGGACACGCATGATAAGTCTTACCTGTTCGACAACGAGTCGCTCAACCAATCCCCTTCAAGCGAATTTTCGGGCCTATGTCCTGCCGAGAGATTTTAAATATCTCTTGGATTTGCGCATTCCCATGCGCGACGCTTTTTTCTTCACTGCATCTGTGGGACGTCCAAGCTCTTTGGCTACTTCCGCTGTCGACTTGTTGGGAAACTGTTTTTTCAGGAGTCTCAGGTCATCCGGTGACCATGTCCCCCTTACCGCTTTTTTCACTTTCTTAGTTTTCTTCTTCGCCATATTTTAGCCTCCTTTCAATGGCCGGACTTACTATTTAGCTATACATCGCGCATTATAATTATAGACGTCACAAGAATCAAATATTTTTTTATTTTATTGAAAAATACGTCACACTATCTTATGGAATCAAAAAAGAGAGGACTTTGCTGTTCCACGCACGCGGCCGCATAAAGATACATTGACGCAGACCATGTTTGCCAGTCCTGTCCCTGTGCTGTCCCGTCCTGTGCCCTGTGCCATTCGTTAAAACCGAATTCCACATCCGCCTCGCGAGAAAGCTTTACAAGTCTCGTCAGGGACATAAGTTTTTTCTCAGCAAGCTTGTATTTTTGTGCGGCAACTAAAGCAGCGATATAGAAGCCGCAGATAAAAGGCCATATGC
>JARRRJ010000206.1:0-4749 GCA_037380865.1 Sedimentisphaerales bacterium | reverse complement strand
TAAAGTTCAAATTTGTTCCCTGCAACTTATCTGGCAGCCCGAACCAGGCGATTGTATTTTATAAAAATGAAATAGCAAGAAAGATTGAACTGAATTATCCGCGAGGCGGCCAAATAAACATTTCGCGAACAAACATTGTTGGCCTTCACAGCGTAAAGAGTTTCCAGCCAATTACACACAGGTTTATCGGGACGGGAGAATTCAAAGTTTATGAAGCCACATTCGAGCTTGTAAAAGCATGGGACAGCTCACTTGAAAATAATATTTGCAACCTCTTCTCGCCATCCACGAATGTCAATTTTTATAAAGTCAGAGATGTATTTAGAAAATGGGCGTTAAACGAAGCGGGTGACTATGAGGAAACGCCATACAACAGAGGAACAGCCTTTGATTTTTCAGCTATTTTTCAAAGCTCAAATTTTGCTCGGCGGCGAAGGCGATTTTGGCCATGCCTTACCACAGACAACCAGAAAAACTCCCTTGGATACTATCTCCAGGTTTCTTACGATAACGGCCTAACGTGGTGGCAGTACCAGGACGCATTTAATATTCTAACGAATGAGTGCGGCATATGGCTCAGCAGTGATCAGCTCAATATCGATTTGATAGTTGCTTCGATGGACAACAATTTGAGATTCAGGATGACCGCTTCAATAATCAGCGATGAGAGGCTCACTGCCAAGGTTGTGGATGGACCTGTTAATTCAGCAATACCTGTAGTTGATCATATCGTTACCCTGCCTCGTCAGTTCAGGTATCAAGAAATTTCAGGAAAAAGTATTTTTGCTGACATTACTGATGGTAGTCTCGGTACATCGAATGAAGTGGATGATACTGATGCTCTTTATGAGTTTGTTCGTCACCTTTCCGCTGATTCATCCGAGGTCGTAGAAACTATTGACCTACAAACACCGATACTCGGATTCGATTACAGGATAGGTGATGTTGTTGTGTCAGGTCCTGAAAGCAGAGACATATTTTCATGCCGTAACAGCCGAAGTAAAAGTTATATCGAAAACGTGAAAATGGATTTTCAAAACCAGTGTACCTACCTGAAAATTATTCGGAAAAGAAAGCTATGAACAGTCAAATAAATACAACCAACAGGGAGCAGGAGTTGAACAGGCTCTGTCGCGAGCCTTCCGATAGATTGAAAGAGACTGCGATTTTAAGCTCACCAGGCTCTGCAACATCTGCATGGACGGTCAAAATCCAAAGCAATTTATCCTACAACGTATATAATGTCGTTAATGTAGTGATTGGAGAGCCGGGCTGCGAGCCGGTCGTGCGAGGTATGCAAGCACAGGCGGTAAATCTGGCAGAACCTTTCGACCAGCAGGGTGTCCTTGCATATGGCACTTACGTGATTATTTTTCGACTTGGAAACACGTACGTTTTTTATGCGAAACCATAGGTGATAATATGTCCGAAGAAAATCAAAAATCATGGAAGCTGGACAGACAAGTAAACATCTCTGTAATTATCCAGCTAATTTTTCTGGCTTCGCTCATTCTCGGAAGCTGGATAAATCTGCAGAGACAGCTTTATCTTTTGCAGAAAGATGTAAGTGTTTTGCTTGCGGGTCAGGATAAACTCGAAGAAAAAATCGGGTCGCTATGGAGTAAAAGTATTTCCCACGAATATCGTTTACAAACAATCGAAAAGCAAATGTCAGAAGAAAAATTATAGAATACAAGGATCATTTATACATACGTATTTGTATAAATAATTTATTTCAATTGAAGGTAAAAAATTATTATGAATAAAACTCTCCAAGGTAAATTACTCAACAAATTATCCCCGAATGGTGAATGGGAACTTAGTGATATTGTGAAATCGTTATTGAAATACTATATAATCAGATTACCTAAAAAAGAAGTAACTGAAGAAGAAACACGTTATCCGATCAACCCTTCTGGAATGAGAGTATTTCTCACAAAATTTTTCTCTCGCCATTATCTTCAAACTCAAAATAGCTTGATCAAGTATATGTGCTCTGATGATTTTATAAATATCGTAAATACTGGAAGAATTAATATTCTTGATGTTGGTTCAGGGCCAGCAGTTGCTTCTTTAGCAATAACAGATATTGTAGTCAATATCATTAAATATTTGAAAGATAGAGGCGTATGGCATAGAGGCAAAAGGTTGGAATTTAACTATATATTAAATGACACTTCAAATATTTGTCTTGGAACCGGGCAAAATATGATCAAGGATTATTTCAATCGAAGTCGTCATATGACAGTTACATATACTCACTTGTTCAGCATAAGTAAGGCTTTTCCAGATAACATGAGCCAACTTAAAAGAATAAGTATTCAATCAGGTGATTACGACATTGTTACATTTTCCTACGTAATATACCCTTTAATTGAAGATAATAATTTTAAAAGTCTTATAAAAGGATTTCTTGACATTGAAAGACTTTGCAGTAACTGTGCGGGAATATTGATTTTACAGGATAAATATAAAAGAACTTTGATGCACAGATTATGTAATACCTTGGGAGTTCAAAGTAAAAAAGAAATATCAGAGCAAGATATTTTTCCAAAGAGAAATGATAATGAAACTTATACTTATACTTATTATAGTTGTTTGTATATCCCTCAAAAGAAAATGAACAAATTAAGTGCAGTTGCATGATTTACCATATTAGACAGTTACATTTATTTCGTTCGCAACTGTTTTTAAAGGAATTCCAAATTTCAGGTGTTTCTCGGCACAGGCTGATAGAGACGTTTTTATTGAAACTGCGAATTGTATCAATGAGGAAACTATAAAATCTTATACGTATTTCGGGAGAATAGCGGAGTTTTCCATCTGAGGCGCCTTTAACGAAATGGTTGTTCAGAAGATTATTAGCATTGTTACCATAAGTGTCCTTGGCAAGTTGAAAATGGCCCGGCAAAAGTCTCAACATACCGAGAGTGATATTTTCAGGCTCTATAACAGATAAAGATTTTTCGATTAGCTCGGTGTAACCGTCTTGCCATTCAGGATAGTGAATCCCTGGATCGATACGCAGTCTGATTCGATAGCCTTTGGACTGGCATTTTTGAGCGGCTTCAATTCGCTCATCGAGACTGGCAGTGCCTTTCTCGTATTGGTTGATTATTTGTTCGGAATTAAGACTCCATGAGACAACGATATTATTGTGAGGTTCGAGCTTAAGTAGATTATCGATGTTGCTGCTTTTTGTCAGAAGCATTAGGTAACCTTTGGACAGACTCCCAAAGAACGGAATCAGTTTAGTTGTAAGGTTAGTGATATGATCAAGTGCGAGACTATCGAGCATTTCACCCATATTAAAACTAACATAGGATGAGGAACCTGTCAGAACTTTGCAGATTTGTTTAAACATAGTATCGTAATTGATGTTGATTTTGATACAAGGAGAGAATTTGTGATATACATAGGCAAGATAACAATATGTACAAAAATAAGGACAGCCGTTGGAAACAGGGACAAGTTTGAAATAAGGACGGCAGTGAACATTGGAGCCGAGCTTTCCGTCGAAATATCCGACAAACTTAGAAGCATGCCCGATCATCAATGTTCTTTTGCCGACTAACAACGCGTGGGATGGTGACAAGTTAGATTCCGTATGCCTTTGATGTTTAATCAATTTGATATTTGCTGCGGGAAAAATGCTGATGATTCGTTGAACTTCCGGTTGGTCTGCTGCTTTTTGCCATAGCAATATAGTTTTAGGTTTAAATTTTTTTACAATGTCCATAAATCAACCAGCCTCGACCAGGAAAATTCAGTCTCGAATAATAGTCTTATATTACCAGGTGAGATATTTTTTACAAGAAGGAGAACACAATGAAAAAGATTATTTTGACAGCAAGTGTACTATTTCTTATTGCAGGATGCGATACGCTCCGGTTTGCTCCGAGCCAGATTCAAAAACAAAATGTATGGCTGCACAACAGAACTATGGAAGTAACATCCGAGGAAGCGCGAGCAGAAGGAGCTTCGCAGAAACTTCAAGCGTTGACAGAGCTTGGAGAATTACAAAGCAGGGCGTTTGTATCTTATTACGGCTTGCCAGAAAAATTCCCGCTCGCGGATACAGCCGAAGATATTCTGAGCGAATCGAATATAAAAATTTCCGATGCTGCTCTCCATGAATCTTCCCAGAGACCTGATGGCTGGCAGGTGGCCGATTCCGCTATTGATTTGGGAATAGGAATTCTTGCTCTTCTTGGCGGTGTATATGGAACACAGGCCGCACGCTTCCTGAGAAATGCCAAAACAAAATCAAAGGCTCTCAAGGAAATCATAGCAGGCAACGAGCTTTTTAAGCAGCAGAATGCTTCTTCGGTGACCGCCTTCAAGGAAGCCCACGCTAACCAGTCATCGGAAACCCGCCAGATTGTTACGGAAATGAAAGTTGCCTCCTAAAATGTCCGACATTAAATAGATGTAAGCGTTGATTACAGAAAAAAGTGTTGGTTTTTCGGAAATTTTCATAATTTAGGGGCGATAATATGATTTGTAGCCAACCTGAGAAGCGATTGCTCTGTAGTATATTGTTATGAAACGTCATAAACCAAAAAAAGTTGAACTGCCTGTATTGGCGAATAAATATAATGTGAGTTATCTCGGTTCTGATTCAACCCGGCCTCCTTTTCGCGTTGCAGTTCGACATTACATTTCAGCGGCCATCGTTTATGGTACAGCCCTATTAATAATCACATTTAGCCCCTATTTTCGCAGGCTTCTTGATGTTCAATTTTACGG
>JARRRJ010000205.1:0-10986 GCA_037380865.1 Sedimentisphaerales bacterium | reverse complement strand
AAAGCCGGGGAGGCGGAATCTATATCGAAGAAGCCGGTCCAGTCATTACAAACTGTACTTTTACTTGGAACGCTGCCTATCTTGGCGGCGCGATTTACGGCCTGAACAGCTATCCTTACATAAGCAACTGCACTTTCGTCAAAAACTCGGCAAACTACTATTACTACGATTTGTCACCATCCGGTGGAACAGGCGGAGCTATATGCAACAATCAGAGCAGTCCGATAATTTCTAATTGCAGGTTCATAGAAAACCTTGGGAGTTCAGGTGCCGGAATTTATAATTACAACGATAGCAACTCGGTCGTGGTGAATTGCCTTTTCGCACGCAATAACGCGAATGTAGCTAAGGGCGGCGCAGTGTTGAATATGACGAGCTGCCTTGTTTTAACGGACTGCAATTTCTGCGAAAACTACGCCGTAATTCGGGGCGGAGCAATTGAGAACAACTTTTCAAATTTAGAACTGGAAAATTGCATCTTTGCGTCAAATCAGACAGCAAACTTCGGAGGCGCGCTATATAACGGCGGATCCAGCGCACTTAGCGTAGTACACTCTACGTTCAATGGAAATTCGGCTCCCAGCGGTGGCGCTATAACGAACGAAGATTCAGATCCAAATTTCAGGGACTGCACTTTTTCGAAAAACTATGCAGCAAATGCGGGCGCTTTCGATAATAATCATGGAAATCCGAATTTCATTGACTGCATATTCAGCAATAATGCGGCAACTTTCAAAGCAGGAGCGATACAAAACTTTTTCGGCGAACTTTCGTTCAGAAACTGCATTTTCAGCGGAAATCGAGCTTCGATGTCAGGAGGCGCGTTGTTTAATACGGGAGGCGCTTTCTCATTTACAAATTGCACATTTACAGGAAATGTTGCGAAAAATGTGAGCGGAGTTCTCCAAAATGCGTCGCTGGAATTGCCCCCAAGTGTGAAAATTCCCGGGAGCAGCGATTTCTTAAACTGCATTATCTGGAATGGTGAAAACGCGATTTTGAACGAGAACGGCTCATTCGTGAGTATAGATTGCAGCAATGTCCAAAACTCGCTTCAGGCAATTGACGACCCTGGGCAGGGTCTGGTCTGGGGACTGGGCAATATCGAAGCTGATCCGGATTTTGTCGAACAAGGCTTATGGGTCGATGGAAATGATCCCAATATTGTCGTCGAACATAACGACCCGAACGCAGTCTGGCTGGAGGGAGATTATCATCTCAAATCAGCCTCAGGTCATTATGACCCGAACAGCAAGACATGGATCATCGATGACGTGAATAGCCCATGCATCGACGCCGGCGCAGCTTACAGTCCTATTGCAGACGAGCCGCTTCCAAACGGCGGCAGAGTCAACATAGGAGCCTACGGCGGCACAACACAGGCAAGTATGACGCCCGGAAATCCCCTTATTGCCTGCTGGAAACTCAATGAGAAGGAAGGCAATATTGCTCATGATTCAGCGGCAAATAGCAATGGAATCATCAGCAAGCCGACCTGGGTAGGCGGAAAGCTGGACGGCGCACTTCAATTTGACGGATTCGATACATCAATGAATTGCGGCGGCAGCCAAACTTTCTCAACTGCGCAAATGACCATATCGCTTTGGATTGAACCTGACGACGTGACCCACATGAGTTATATTCTCTCACGAAGCTCAACGGACATGACTGCTTTAGATTACAATCTTATTCTGCTTCAGGGTGGTAAAATTGAATTGGAAATAGGCCAAAAGCACACTGAACCTATCTCTCTCATCTCGAACACAGTCGCCGCGCCTCAACAATGGACACATGTAGCTGTAACGCTAAACGGTTCTGAAGCATCGATTTACATCAATGGGCTATTAGATATCTCTGCTCATTATGGGCAAAGAGTTATTCCCGATGAATACAACCTGATTATCGGCTCGCTCCAAAGCACCGCAAGCTTTTATAAAGGCAAGCTCGACGATATTCGCATTTATGATCGGGTGCTGAACCAGGAGCAAATCGCAGTTCTTGTGCAATAAAGCTTGCGTACCAGCGAGACATCAAAATCGCCCTTCTCCTTCGCCCAGAAATCACAGTTCTGAATTTTCTTTTTTGGAAATTTAAATTTGTTTAGTATTTAGGTATTAGGATTCAGGATTTTTCGTTTGTTGTGCCGATTATACTATAAGAAGTTTTATATTGTATGTCTTACCGCAGGCAGGGGCAGAAATGGCCGCAAGAAAAGTAAAATTTGGCTTCTTCTTAATTATCCTTGGAGCACTTGGTTTTGGTGGGTGGAAGTATTTCTCTGGCAGTCCGTACAAAGAAGCCGTCATGACGATACATAAGCTTCTCACGGAAAACAACGAGCTGAAGCAGGCTTTAACCAATCTTACAGACGAAGACCAGATAGGCTATGCGAAGATAATTTCGCAGGAAGAAAAAGACGGCAAACTTTACACTACAATCAAATTTGTGGAAACTGCAAGAAACGATGATTTCAAAAAAATCCTTGAAAAAGAATATACAATCGAAGGCGATATCGTACATTTCGATGCACTAATTGTAAAATTCGGAAATAAAATGGTTACAGACGGCAAGGCAAAGGCACTATATCTATGGAGGCGGATTTACGGTGAAAAGATGGCTCCGGATGATGGGTATGCTATAGAAGAGCCGGGAACCGAACCGCGAAGGTATAAGGACCTGCTCGAAGCTCTGCCGGTAGAGCATTGTCAATTGTTCTGGACAAATATCTGGGACCTGGCAAACGACCCGAACAAGCTCAGGGATTATGATATCGATGCAATTTATGGTGATGTTCTGTATTTCAAGATGATGAAAGGACGCATATACGTCTTCAAAATAGACCCTACGGGGAATTTCCATCCTTATGCGGTCCCGGATATATGATAATTGAACTTTGACCATTTCAGCAGAAACTCTATAATAGTTGACTGGTTTAACTACTGATCGAAATTCTTTCATATTTGTTAAGGAATCAGTCAAATGAAATCTACCGAGGGGAATGAAAAAGAATATACCGGGCGGAAAATTAGATTGTCTATATGGCGCACAGTGCTCACTTTTGCGTTCCTGATAGTAATACTGGTTATCGGAGCATCCACGTTTGTGAGAACTCTGGTTGCAGATTGGAGTGGAAATTTCTATTTTCAGGCAGCACTTTATTTAATCATTTTCAGAATTATTTATGATGCAGTATTCTTGCCAATGGATTATTACGGCTCTTTTACACTGGAACATGAGTTCTCGCTTTCGAACCAGACTTTTTTCGACTGGATAAAGCAGGGCTTGAAAAAATGGATGCTTTCTCTTTTGCTTTTTATGTTTGCGGCTGAAGCACTCTACGCAATTTTGAAATTCTTTCCAAATTACTGGTGGCTCGTCGCAATGGCAGGCTGGTTCGTGCTAACCATCGTGATTGGCAAGTTGGCGCCCGTCCTGATAATACCATTGTATTACAAATGCACGAAACTGGAGAATGACGAACTTAAAGAAAAATTGCTCAAGATCTCATCAGCATGTAATGTAAAAATTAAAGAGGTTTTCGAGATTCAACTGAGCAAAGAAACAAAAAAAGCAAACGCAGCTGTAGTAGGATTCGGAAAAAGCAAGCGAATACTCATTGCAGACAGCCTCCTTCAAAACTACACAAACGATGAAATCGAAGCGATTTTCGCTCACGAGCTTGGCCATATATGCCTGCATCACATCACGAAAATTTTCATTTTCGGAGCGGCTGTTTCCTTCGTCGTCTTTTATTTCGCTTATATCTCATTCGACAAAAGCATGGCTTTATTTGGCTTCGAGCAAGTCTACGACGTCGCGGCGTTTCCGCTTTTAGTTTTGATTTTCTCGATAGCCGGACTTATATTTCTGCCTCTCCAAAATGCTTTTACCCGGCATCTGGAAAAGCAGGCGGATTTGTTCGCTGTAAGTCATATACAAGGTAGCGAAAATTTCGCTTCCGCCTTATCCAAACTGGGCAAACAGAATCTAAGCGATCCGTCACCGAGCAAAATTGTCAGATTCTTCTTCTATACCCACCCCCCTATCTCGGAAAGAATAAGCTACACTCATAAAAAATAAACAGAATCATATATCCTGTATTTACCCTCTGCTCCCTCGCAGGCGATTGACTTAAGCTATCTTTACTGTTAGCATAAGCAAAATCGTTATTTGCAGTACTTAAATTTGATACAAGGAAAAAATTTTGCCAGAGAAAGACGAAAAGTTTGATATAGTTGTAGCAGGCGGCGGGATAGTTGGTCTTGCGGCCGCTTATAAAATTGCTTCGAACCATCCTGACGTGAGAATAGCCGTGATGGAAAAGGAAAAGACGCTTTGCTATCATCAGACGGGACATAATTCAGGCGTGATTCATTCGGGATTGTATTATAAGCCGGGTTCGGCAAAAGCAAAAAACTGTACGAGGGGACGAAAAGAGCTTGTCAGCTTCGCGAAGAAATATAAAATCCATCATGAAATATGCGGCAAAGTTATCGTCGCAACTTCCAAAAAAGAACTGCCGCATCTTGAGAGGATTTACAATAACGGCTGTGAAAACGAAATTGAAGGCATAGAAAAAATCTCACCCGAAAAAATCAAGGAAATTGAGCCATACGTTATCAACTGCGCAGGTTTGCAGTCCGACAGGATAGCACAAGCCGACGGTATCTGGCCTGACGTGAGGATAATTCCGTTCCGGGGTGATTATTATGAGCTCAACAATAGCGCGAAGGAAAAGGTCAAACATCTGATATACCCTGTTCCCGATCCGACTTTTCCATTTCTTGGAGTGCATTTTACGCGCATGATAAAAGGCAACGTAGAGTGCGGTCCGAACGCAGTTTTTTCCTTCAAAAGAGAAGGATACGGGAAAACTGATTTCGATTTAAAAGACGCATGGCAATCGCTGTCTTATTTCGGAACCTGGAAAATGTTCCTCAAACACTGGCATTACGGCCTGAATGAATACGCGAGAGCTTTTTCTAAAAAATTATTCCTGCGCGGCTTGCAGAGACTTGTTCCATCGCTTTCCGAAGGGGACATAACACCATGCAAATCGGGCGTCAGGGCGCAGGCCGTAGCCAGGAATGGAAAACCAGTCGATGATTTCAAAATTGAGAAGGGGAAAAACTCAATCCATGTTCTCAACGCTCCATCGCCCGCAGCGACTGCTTCTTTAGCTATTGGGGAATATATTAACGAGCTTGCAACGGAACATTTTAAGCTTAATGGTAATTCATCATGAAAACTGAAAAAAACCATCGTCAGAAAGTTAAGTATTCTTTCCTGAAGATTTTAACAGGCTCGGATCTGTCAAGAAGGCGTCTGCCTTTTATGTCGATTGAAAGTGTTAATCCGGGACCTGTAGTCTGGCTGACGGGCTGTATTCATGGCGATGAAGTAACCGGGATCGTGACGATTCAGGAGGTTTTCAAAAACGTGCAAAAACAGCCTTTGCGAAAAGGCTCGCTTTATGCGTTCCCCCTTATGAATCCCATCGGTTTCGAAGTCGGCTCTCGGAACATTACCATAAGCAGGGAAGACTTAAACCGCTCTTTCCCGGGTGACAAAACAGGCTCGCTGGCTGAAAGAATTGCAGATAAGATTTTTACGACCATAGAACAGACAAAACCGACTCTTGTCCTCGACCTGCATAACGACTGGATGAAGTCTATTCCCTACACGATAATAGATATTAGTCCGGGACAGGCGAATCAGCAGGCACATGAGAAAACAAAAAGAGCCGCGGAAAAATCGGGCTTTCTCGTTATTCACGAGACAGAGGAACTCCGAAGGTCATTTACTTACAGCCTGTTGGCGAAAAACATTCCAGCTTTGACAATTGAGCTTGGCGAGTCTTACGTAGTTAACGAAATACACGTTCAGTCAGGCGTAAAATCTATTCTCAACATTCTGAATTATCTTGGAATGTACGAAAAGAAAGAAGCACCTTTTATTTTCGATGTGCCGGACAAAATCAAAGGAAAAACACTGAAGTTTGCAGGCAAACCTTATGGCTCTGCCAGCGGCATAATCCGTTTTCTTGCAAAGCCCGGTGACATCGTGCAGAAAGGCCAGCCTTTAGCGAAAATATACAACACGTTCGGCAAACTTCAGGATACGGTAGTTTGCCTGCATGACGGCATAGTCCTGGGACATTCGGATTCTTCAGTCGCTTACCCGGGCGCACCGGTCATGGCATTCGGAGTTATTTCGAAAACATCATCTTCAAATGCGTAAATATCAAACGAGAAATTTATTCGGCAAGGAAACAGAGGAAAAATCCTTCAATCACTCCATAAGCGTAGCGTTCGAGACAGCGGCTGATACCGAGTTTGATTACGCTGTGCCTGATGAAATCTGGCCTGTTCGACCGGGGCAGCGCATTGAGGCGCCGTTTGGAAAAAATAATAAGCTCAACAAAGGTTTCTGTGTCGAAATTCTGGAAAAGGAGCGCGATGAAGACAGGCAATTCAAGCTGAAGGCAGTCACAAAAGTTGTTGATAAAGAACCTCTGGTAGATTCATATCTCATGGAACTTGCGCGCTGGATCAGCTCCTATTATGTTTGTCCGCTCGGACAGGTATTGGCGGCGATTGTGCCGGCCGCTGTAAAGCATGGAGCGGGTGTAAAAACTCAAAACAGCGTTTTCCTTAATATTAAAGATGAAAACACAGAAAAGAAAATCAGCAAGCTGAGAGGAAAAAAACAAAAGCAAATCGTATCCCTCCTGCGAGAGAACCAGGCATTTGATAGGGACTCCGCAATTGAAACGCATTCATTACTGGAACAAGCAGGCTGTACGAAGGAACCTCTTAAAAAGCTGGCGCTGGAACAGGTAATAAAAACTGTTCAGAGGACCATACTGAAGTCCCTGCCCGCGGTGCCAAAGAGTTTATCGATGCAAACCAAGGGACAGATTATTCTCAACAAAGACCAGGAAAATGTGCTGGAATCAATAAGAACTCGAATCGATTCTGCTGAATTTGGCGTGACACTCGTTTACGGCGTCACAGACAGCGGCAAAACCGAATTATACATCAGAGTTATTCAGGCTGTTCTTGAAAAAGGAAGAACTGCGATCGTTCTGCTTCCGGAAATTGCTTTGACGGCGCAGACTGTTCAGCGTTTCAGTGAGCGCTTCGAGAGAATTGCGGTAATGCACTCGGGCTTAAACGCAGCACAAAGAAATGTGCAGTGGCAAAAAATTAAATCTGGCGAAGCAGACGTTGTTATCGGCGCACGCTCCGCTGTTTTTGCTCCACTGAAAAATCTGGGTCTTATCGTAGTTGACGAGGAGCATGAGCCGAGCTATAAGCAGGACACTGTGCCGCGATATCACGGCAGAGACGTCGCGATAAAACGCGCGCAGCTTGCAAACGCGCATTGCATTTTAGGCAGTGCTACGCCATCACTGGAAACGCTTGCGAATTGTCAAAGCAAAAAACATTTCGAGCTGGTTCGCCTTCCAAAAAGAGTGATGGACCTTCCAATGCCTGAAATGAAGCTCATTGATATGCGGCAGTCGGAATTTACACAAAGAGGCATTAATTTATTAAGCGAACCTCTGGAAAAGCAGCTAAACATGGTTCTCGAAAAGAAAGAGCAGGCGATTTTACTTCTCAACAGGCGAGGGTACAGCAACCTTGTTTTTTGTCCATCCTGTAAATACACGCTACACTGCCGCAATTGTGATGTCACGCTGACCTTTCACAAATCGCAACTTCCCCACCGCGAAAAAATGGATACTGTGACTGGAAGGCACATAAGCTTCGGTTATGCAATTTGTCACTATTGCCTGGCGCAAACGCTCGTGCCCGAAAAATGTCCCCTGTGCGGCAAAGGATTCGCGATGATTGGTCTTGGCTCGCAAAGACTTGAAGAGGAGCTTGCGAGAAAATTTCCGTCTGCCAATGTTTCGAGAATGGACAGTGACTCGATGAGCGGCAAAGATTATTATCACGTGCTGAAAGATTTCGGTGAAGGTAAAATTGATATTTTAGCGGGCACGCAAATGCTCGCGAAAGGCCTGCATTTTCCCAACGTGACATTAGTAGGAATCATCAGCGCCGACACTTGTTTGTATCTTCCTGACTTCAGAGCCAATGAAAGAACTTTCCAATTAATCTCGCAGGTGGCGGGAAGAACAGGCCGCTCCGAAAAGAAAGGAACTGTGTTCGTTCAGACTTTCCTTCCCGAACAGCCGGCAATTCAATATGCTGTTAAAGGAGATTTTGACGGCTTTATAAAGGAGGAATTAACGCATCGAAAGTCATGCAATTTACCACCCTACTGGAGACTCTCTTCGATTGTATTGCGTGACATGAATTACGAGAAACTTGAAGAAGCCTGCGGCAAAATGCGAAAACAAATAGACAACATAGTCCAAAGACAAAACCTGAAACTAAAAATCCGCGGCCCAATGCCCGCAATAATTAATAGAATCCAGCGTTTCCACAGAATGCAAATAATAATCCAGGCACCCCAGCCCGCAACAATGCAAAAATTATTCGCCGCCCTCCGCGAACAAAAACCCATCCGCCCCGCCGTTAAAATTGTTATCGACATTGATCCGGTTAATTTATTATAGTGTCCACGTAACATTGGCTTCCAGCTTATGTCACGATTCAAACTGACACCAATCAATATATTTTTTCTCTTAACATCCTATTAGCGAAATATATATTGTTTATTGCGATGTATTTTCAGGTTTTCTATCAGTCATTAAGGCTCTCAAGTTTGTTCGTTTTTACAAGTCACCGGACGGGACGAAGTCTCTCAAGCTATTGAATTGCCAGTTGTTTAAAAACCAAAATATCAAGAGCTAAATGATGCAATTGTAGTAATTAAGCGTATGCTGACGTCATTTATTAAAACATTAAGAAAAACCAAGGGCAGAAACTTTAGGACTGACAACTGAGGACTGAAACCTGAAGGCCGATAGCTGATAACTTAGGATTGAGAACGGTACACAGAAAACGTAACAATCCCAGATAAAATTTAAGATAGAATTGATGTTTCAGGCCATCCTTTATAATGGTTACTGCTTCGATCTATGTTGCGCTGAAATAAATTGCTAATTCTTATGTTTCTTTATATACTGATCATAAAAGATGTAAATATTGAAGAAAATATTAATGAACAAATTAAGTGCCTGACGGGATTGTTTCGGACTCCTTGAAAAAGGCCTAGCTTTTTATACATAGCTTGAAAGGTTATTATCTAAAGTAGTAACGATTGAACAAAAATACACTGAGAGAAAAGGATCTACAGAATGGACGATCAAACAGCTCTTCACAATTTACTCATGGACATGATGTGCTGCACCATGTGTGTTGATCGCAAAATAGACAACAATGAAATACGCACTATTTGCAGCATCTTGAAAGAATTGAAAGTCCCTTGGAACCAACATGCAGTAAAAAATAAACTTAAGGAATTTACAGCAAAAGTCCGCCTTTATGGTCTTTCAAAAATTATTGAACAGACCATCAATCAAATCAAAGTATTACGTTGCTCAGGCCAGGGACGATTGTTGTTGGCTTGCGTTGATCGAGTGGTTCGAGCAGATGGTGTCATCGATCCTCAAGAGGAGAAAATCCTTGCAAAATTTGAAAATGTCTTTAGTCACCTGAAAACAACATCTCAGGATTATGACTTTGAGGCGGAAGTGCACTCTTGGGCTAAGAAGGAACGGCCCGTCCTGAGTCAAGTACTTCCTGTACAACCGCATGATACCAAAGCTGGCAAGACATTCGCTAATATTGATGCATTCATCTCATATGCGACACATGACAGGACAACAGCCTATCAGGTTTGTTCAGAACTGGAAAAAAATGGGCTGCAATGCTGGATCGCTCCACGAGACATTCTTCCCGGTGCAGATTATGGGGCGAGCATTGTTTCCGCAATCCATCGATCGAACAGTATTGTGCTGATCTTCTCCCGTCACGCAAACAAGTCATCTTATGTTCGACGAGAAATTGAACGAGCCGTCCATTGGAACATCCCAATTGTTCCATTGCGTATTGAAGTTGTATCCCCGAGCGAGGCGATGGAGTTCTTTCTCAGCACACACCAATGGCAGGATATCATAGAACCACCCCTTGAGCCGCATATCCGTCAGTTAGCAACTAAGCTACGTCAGATGCTCTCAATTCCCAGAAACGCCGATAAGTCATCAGAGAATTTGCCCCCTGATAACAAATCCATCGGAACCTCATCTAACAAAGAGGGTGCCCCAGCTAAGCATGAGGGTCCAACAATATATGAACAAAAATATCGCTTAGCCTATACAATGGGGCTTGCGGGAATTGGCCTGATCCATTTTAAGGATAAGATGTTTTCCCCTGCTAATACTGTCGAAGCTGAACAATCATATTGGCAAATATTTAAGTATACATGTAATCAGCTTGATATAAAGTCTCAATTAGAAGACTACCTGAAGAATGTCGTAATGCTTGAACCCCAGCAACAGACAGTCGCAGTAAATCAGCATATTTTTGCTCCATTAGCAGCGTTGATAAATCGTACGCATGATGGCAGGTACACCTATTTTGCTCTTATGGGCATCTGCTATAATTTGTTGACACTCTACCTGAATTTCGAGGTACAAGGAGCAAAGCAAGTAAGACCTGTGTGTAAAGAACAATTCGACAAACTTATACTTTCAGTCTGCCAGGCTCAGCTTCCCTTGGATACTATAAACCGCGTGCGTACATTACAACAAAAGTACAATAGTTCTCATGATACTGTCACCCTTCATACTCTCAGACTTGAATTAGCTGAATTATTTGGACCTTTTTATGTAAAAGAATTCGAAGAGGGTTAAAAGGCATCATTGACCATAAATGCATATGGAAGACTGGAGCATCATACATGAATGATCCGAATGAAAATGAATATGGGAAACCATGAGCGGCTACCTATTAATATATGGTAACGGCAGACAGAAAGTCGTAATTGTACCTAATAAAATAATATTTA
>JARRRJ010000204.1:0-4755 GCA_037380865.1 Sedimentisphaerales bacterium | reverse complement strand
TTCACGCAGACTAAAAAGTCATCTTCACTGTTGACAAGTTGTGCCAATCCCTAAAGGACGACAGGATGGTCATCAACAACCGCGATTCTAATTTTTCTTGCCGGAGGACTGATGTTGTTTTTCTTGTTATTCGCAATATTTTTGCCTGCCATTTTTGCAATAGCCCACAGAAGAACATAATTCTTTTAGACGGTTACTTATGGATCCTATCAGTCGTGCGCGAGTTAGGCTGTCAGCTTGAATTGGCAGAATTGAAAATACCCATACTTCTGATCCAACTCCAACAATTTCTGCTGTACATAGTGGCTTAATTACATGCTAAGCTTACCCGCTACATCATGTTCGAGCGACAAAACAGTTGTCAACGAGCTAACTTTTCGACACGAACGGCTCGCTGTATTGTCCTATTTGGTAACAACCACAAGAAGACGTTCAAGAACAGCATCCAAACGCTTATCAAGTTCGTATGTACTTTCGGCAAGCTGCTGCTTAATCGCAAAAACTTTCTTCTTACGAATTTGCGCTAAGGAAGGACTATTTTGTAACGTTGGAGCGGTCATTCTCTCTTGGTCCTTATTACCGGTTCCTTCACTCAAAGGGACATCTGTATTCTCTATAATTGCAGCCGACTCATCCTTTCGCCGACTTAAAATCGACATTTTAGACTCCTTAAATAAGAGACGGCAAGTTGGAGATATATTCATAACTGTCGCAGGCAACAATCGCTCCGCCAGCCCCACTGTTACTATTTATTGGTCATCGTTTATTGTTCGGTATCTCACTTTTTACTTTCAATAAGTGTGGGAACCAAAATAACAATCGCTGAAAAAGCAACCGCAACATAAACTAGACGAGCAAGAATTGACATTTCACCGAATATCGTTGCGACAAGGTCAAACTTAAACAGACCGACAAGCCCCCAATTCAGACCTCCGACAATAAGCAACATCAGAGCTACTCCCATAACTGTATTTGGTTTTAACATTTTTCGAATCTCCAAAATTAATTATTAACATTGAACGCTGTTTCTACCGGTGTTTTTAACGCTCAGGTTTACTTGACTTATAATAACATAATTCAAATTTTCGTGAATCAGGGGCGCATCTGTTTTTAATGTAGGTGAAACTTCGCCTTCTTCTGAGAGGGAATGCCCTGACAGAAAGGAGCTTTGGACGAGCATATTAAAGGTTGCACAACAGCAGATCTTGACGGCGAATCACTCCCACTCACCGTTGAGGTCGGATGTGCGGTAGACAAACGCCTCCATCGTCCAGCCGTATATTCAAGAGACACTCACGTGCATCTCAATGCAAAAATGTCTATCCATGGTCCATGGAGTTGTATTCATTCGAGGAGATGGTGGCTAACTCTTTAATTTGACTGTTAACGTGTTCTAACATCTTACGGAAGTGAAATCCGTATATTGAGAGGCGAACAGCCAACGTCAACCGTCGGGGATTTCTCAGCGACCAGATTATCAGCATCCAATAGTATATTTTGCCCTTTTCTATCATACCAATTTGCCACATTGACCTGAAAAAGGCCTTGATGCCGCAGTAGCGCACTTTAAGCCTTGTTGTGTTACTGAAATTGTAGTTTTCAAGAAATATCTTGATACGCTCGCAATAGTGTTTCGGTGAGTAGATAGTATTCAGAACTTTCCGATATCCACTCATAAGTTCGTGAATATCCATCTTGGGAATGAAATTCATTGTGTAATCCATGTTGTCTCCCGTTGGAGGCTTTGTCAACCTGTTTTCACTCATCAGCTTCTTATAGAGTTTTGTTCCACGAGGGGCGTTAAGCAGCCCAACCATCGCTGTGACTATGCCGCTGTCCTGAATCAGGCTTATCAATTTGTCAAATACACCTGGCTTATCACTGTCAAAACCGACAATAAAACCAGCTTGTACCTGCATACCGAACCTCTGTATCTTTTTGATAGCTGCAACAATATCACGGCCGGTATTTTGTTGTTTGTTGCATTCGGCCAGGCTTTCTTCATTTGGTGATTCGATACCAATAAATACACAGTCGAAACCGGCTCTTGTCATCAGTTTCATAAGCTCCTCGTCATCAACCAGATCGATAGAGGTCTGTGTATTAAAGGCGAACGGATGTTTTCTTTTGTCCATCCATTCTATAATCGCCGGGAGCAATTCGTTTTTCAGTTGTTGGCGTTTTCCTATAAAATTATCGTCCACAAAAAAGACATCGCCTCGCCATTTATGAACATAAAGGCTTTCGAGCTCGTCGATTATCTGGCTTGTGGTCTTTGTACGAACCTTATGGCCCAAGAGAGTTGTAATATCACAAAAATCACAATTAAATGGGCATCCCCTGGAATATTGAATGCCCATCACAGCATATTTTTTCATGTTAATTAAATCCAACTGGGGGATTGGTGTATCTTTCAGGTCAGGTTTTTCACGAGTGGTGTAAAAGGGTACGGGACATCCTTTTTCCAGGTCATTTAGAAAAGTAGGCAACGTAATTTCCGCTTCTTTCAGTACCAAGTGGTCAATATTCAAATAGGCTTCAGGAAACGCGGTAAACAGAGGGCCTCCGGCGACGATTTTCACGTTCAGCCTTTTACAACGCTCAATAATATGATCAACAGACTTTTTCTGGATAAACATTGCAGAGATGAATACATAGTCCGCCCACTTGATATCCCGGTCATGCAACGGAACCGTATTCATATCAATCAGCTTTTTTTCAAAAGATTCCGGCAGCATTGCGGCAACCGTTAGAAGTCCCAAAGGTGGAAGAAGTGCTTTTTTGGAAGCGAACTTTAGGGCATTTTTTAGACTCCAGAATGTGCTTGGCACTTCCGGATTTACAAGCAAAATGTTCATTTTTTCATTCATATTCATACCCAATAAAAATAAAGTGAATACTTTTCCCGTATCTTACTTTTGTTTAGGATCTATTTCTACTACCTTGTTTTCTTTAATATTTGTGGCCTTCGGAAAAGTGAATGTGGTCTTTTCTTGAAATAATGCTTCTCCAAACTCAAGCATCGTAATATTTCCAAGTTTAGTCACCTTCAGGGGTTTTATAAGCAGATTGGCTATCGCCCCCTTAATCCATCCGAATAAACCGGCAGACTTGCCTTTCTTGGCAATAGAAGCTATTTCTATTCCCATCTTTGGCGTCTGTTCAGTCTTCTTAAAAGCAAGGGTGTTGACCCGAGCAACTATCTCATTCGATCTGTTTTCGTATTTATACTCACCATCTTTCGGTTCAATATCATAAAGACCGATTGTTACGGGGCTTTTATGGCCTCTTGCATTGAACTGCATATCCACTTCAGTAACAGTATAGGTAGAACCAGCTATTGTTCCCTTGGCCTCAATAATGCCATAACCATCTCCTTCAACTTTAATATAATCAAGCATATGTGTCAGGGTCTCTCCTTTTTTCAAGTCATCGGTATGTGCTTCTATCATCCCGTTGGGATCAAATGTGTTCATATGAAAACCATTTCCCAATATTTCAAATTCACATGCAACTTGAAAAGATTTTGAATCAACTTTTATATCGTGTGAAATTATACCTACCTGCTGATCATTATTGACACTTGATATATTATCAACAAGTGTCGGAGCTATCAGGGGAACAAAATACATAAAAGATTCTATAGGATTTTTTACAAATTTCTCTTTTCTATAACTCATTATCAGAGTAGGTCCGTTACCGTCTTCGACAATACTATTGCTGTCGGCTGCAGATCGATCACTGAGGGCGCTTATGCTGCCGTTGGAGTCAGAATCCGATCCGACACAGTTTATCAAAAGAAAAATGCTAATAAAGGTTACCGCAAATAAAATGATTAGACTTACGTTTCTTAAAAGCACACGAGGATTTATGGGATACAATTTCATGGCTTAATCCTGATATCAAGACACTGAACAAACCACACTTTGTTTTAGTTTCCGGTCCGTTGTATCTTCGCATAATCATAAAACTCTATCCCCTTAGTCCGGCACAAGTCTCCTTACTGTTACTTTTTGCCCGGCGACCGGGGCTTGCGAGGCTCCCGCAGCACGTAGCTGGCTATGACAAGCCCCAGAATAGAGCCCATTACGAAAGTAAGAATCAACAGCAGGACTAACGGCATCGTAATTGTGGCAAAGAGCAGCTTTGTATCAACCGCCTGCCTGTTCTGTATAAAAACTATCAGCGACAACAGTGAAACAATCAGAATTACGACAATCTTGACTTTTGTCATTTTTCGGAGTCCTTCTCTTTCCTTCATTTGTTATTTTAATCCCAAAAAGCGCAGATAGTGCATATAACAACATGCACAAAAACACTCAGTCGTACGCGTAAAGCACAAAATTATATCCTAATAGTAAACCAAGACCGCCGATTGCTCCCAAAGAGATATTCTTAGTATCTGATCTTTGCGAATTTCACATAAATTTTCATGTCTAATCACGAAAGATCACGCGACTCTTCGTCCGCTGATGACTCTAAGCAAGACAATCACAATGGCTATCAATAAGAGAGCATGAATTAGACCACCCATAGTATAGGAAGTCAGTAATCCTGCGAGCCACAATAAAACCAGAATGACAGCGATAGTGTAAAGCATAACAATTCTACCTTTCTTTGTTTGGATTTAGTATTCACCGCACACGGCAAAGCCGCCTGATGGACTAAACCCATAAACTCATTTTTTACCAACACGAAACAATTTTTTATTACCTGGACAAGCTAACTCTCCATTAGCAGTTTAATGAAGAGTTA
>JARRRJ010000203.1:5824-6349 GCA_037380865.1 Sedimentisphaerales bacterium | reverse complement strand
CACAACAGCAGCCTGTGACGCAATCAGCAACAAAGCCTGCACCCGTAACGAACACTGGAGGACAGACAAATAATGACAACAACAGCCTGGCATTACCTTCGGGCACAGTGTCACCGGGCGCATCTGCGCCAACTGTTGAAAATAATCCGACAGAGGGACAAAGCACGAGTCAGGCTAACGACACGAATCAGCCGGCTAACTAAATATCTACTTCATCGCGTATAGTGTACCGGAAGACTTATATCGGAAAATATCCAGGAAGAGTAAGTTATGATAAAAAGTATGACTGGTTACGGTCAGACGCAGGGAGATATTAACGGCATCAGTTACGCTGTTGAAATTAAAAGCGTCAACAACCGATATTTGAAGACCACGATCAAGCTTCCTGAGATGCTTTCCTTTCTTGAAGAAGATATCGATAAGCTCCTTCGAAAGAATTTGGGTCGCGGCACAATCAACTATGCGCTGAAACTTAAAGACATATCAGCAAGCTCGCTTTTCGAAATAGACGAAAAAGCACTCCGG
>JARRRJ010000203.1:0-5760 GCA_037380865.1 Sedimentisphaerales bacterium | reverse complement strand
TTGCAGAAAAAGTGGGCAAAGCGGGTGCTTCAGCCGGTCTTGAAGGCTCGATCGATATAAGCAACCTTCTTAATCTTCCGGGAATTGTCAGGCCAAGTTCACCAGATAACGATGAAACAGAGACCATTAAAGAGGGAGTTCTTGAAATTAGCAAACGTGCGCTGGAGCAGCTGAAAAAAATGCGCAGTGCCGAAGGACAGTTCCTCGAAGCGGATTTGAAGAAGAACTGTAACGCTATTGAAAACGACCTGAGAAAAATAAGCAATCGGAGTTCTGTAGTTCTTCAGGAATATGCCAAAAAGCTTAGACAGAGAGCTGATATGCTGCTCGCTGAAGCTAAACTCAAGCTTGACGAGGAAACACTCGCACGCGAAGTAGCGGTCTTCGCAGACAGGTCGGACATATCCGAAGAGATCGCCAGACTGGATTCTCACTTGCAACAGTTTACACTGTTCTGCGGCTCGAATGAACAGGCGGGAAGAAGACTCGATTTTATCAGTCAGGAAATGCTCAGGGAAGCCAATACGATAGCAAGCAAGTCTTCGGACAGCGAAATCACAAGCTGTGTAGTAGACATAAAATGCTGGATCGAACGGATCAAAGAGCAAATACAAAACGTGGAATAAACTGGAAAACGCGATGCAGGCATCTTTTTTCGGGATTGCAGGCAAAGAACGAGGACGAATGAAGAAAACGAACACAAAAAAGGGACAGGTAGTAATTATAAGCGGCCCGTCTGGTGTGGGCAAGAGTACTATCAGTAAAGAGGTAGCGCAGCGACTGGACTACGCCTGTCTGAGCGTTTCAGTCACTACCAGACCCAAAGGCCAAACAGAAAAGAACGGCAAAGACTATTGGTTTGTTTCGAAAGAAGAGTTTCGGGAACGAATCGATAAGGGAATGCTTCTGGAATATGCTGACGTGTTCGGCAATATGTATGGTACGCCCAAAGATAAGGTTGATGAAATACTTGACGAAGGCAAGACTATCATTCTGGAGATTGACGTTCAGGGCGCAAAGCAGGTAAAGACTGTTTATCCGAACGCGGTCATGATTTTTGTTTTGCCTCCGAGCGCGAAAGTTCTCGCTGAACGTATAGAAACCAGGGGCAGAGACACAGCAGATTCTGTAGAACAAAGGCTGGATGGCGCGAATACTGAAATCGCGGCTGCCTGGCGCTATTACGAGCATATGGTTGTTAACGACAACCTGCCGCAGGCGGTAAACGAGTGTGTCCAGATTATCGAGCAGTCAAGAGCAGAAGATTGTTAGTTGCAGAAGCGACACAAGGAATAACACAGAGAAATCTGGAGAAGAAACAAGAGTTATAGTTTTGAGTAAGAGACAAAAAATATGATAGATGAATTAAAGAGTGATGAAATAATCAAAAAGGTAGGCGGCAGGTTTAAATTGACCGCACTGGTTCAAAGACGCCTTGGTGAGCTTATGCAGGGCGCAAGACCTCTGATTGAAGACGTCGAAGATAAGACTACGATGGAAATTGTTATCCAGGAAATTCTGCGAGACAAGATAGCGCCGGAGGAAGGAACGTCTTCCGAAACCAGCAAGTTCCTTGATAAAATATAGTTTGCATTGAGTCATCCCTTCCGGAGCGATGTCATCACTTCGACTCTCTAAAGGTATGTATACCTTTGCGAATATGACAAACAGACTGATTAGTTTGTACTGACGAATAAAATGCTTGCCAATAAAAATATTTTGCTTGGTGTCACAGGCGGCATCGCTGCTTATAAAGTGGTGGATTTGGCCAGCAGGCTCACTGCCGCAGAAGCTCACGTCAAAACTGTTATGACGCAAAACGCGTGCAGGTTTGTCGGTCCATTGAGCTTCGAGGCAATAACAGGCTCAGCTGTTTTCACTACGATGTGGAATTCCCCAGAACAACACAGAATAGGACACATAGCTTTGGCAGACTGGACAGATATTGTAGTTGTCGCGCCTGCATCAGCAAATATCATCGCCAAGATTGCAAACGGCATCTGTGATGACTTGCTCAGCACAACGCTTTGTGCGTGCTGGACTCTTGCTTCACAGGGCAGGGCGCTCCTGGCACCTGCTATGAATAACAGGATGTGGGAAAACCCGACTGTACAGAAGAACATAGAAACAGTAAAGGATATGGGTTTCCACTTGACAGGTCCCACCGAAGGAAGGCTTGCATGCGGGACACGTGGACTCGGAAGAATGTCGGAACCGGCGGAAATCTTAGAGGCAATCCACAAAATCTCCGAAAAATTAATAACGAAATAACATAAAAAAATGCAAATCTTAATCACAGCAGGCGGAACGAGGGAATACATAGATCCTGTGCGGTTTATTTCCAACGCCAGCAGTGGCAGGATGGGATACGAACTGGCGCGTGCAGCATTAAAAGCCGTACACAGGGTGACTCTCATTACAACTGTGATTCGTAAAGCACCTCTCCTAAATCCCGCCGCAATTGTAAAAGTTGAAAGTGCCGCAGAGATGTTCGCTGCGGTGAAGAACCATTTTGGACACTGTGACTGTCTGATTATGGCCGCCGCAGTCGCAGATTACACGCCGGTAAAAGAATCGAAAGTAAAGATTAAAAAACAAAAACATGAGCTGACAATAAAACTAAAACCAACTGCCGATATCCTCAAATGGGCGGCAAAAAAGAAGAACTATAAATCACAAAAACACCTGGTTGTGGGCTATGCACTGGAAGATAGCAACCTTCTCGCTAATGCAGAAAGAAAACTAAAGGAAAAGAACCTCGACATGATAATCGCAAACAGCATTTCGGCTATCAATAGCGAGAAATCGACAGTTCACATAAAAACACAAAAGGATGAGTGGCAAACCATCAAAAATAAAAGCAAAGCTGTGATAGCCAGAAGAATTATTGAATTGCTGGAAGAAGCACATAAGTAATTCACATGCAGGTTCAAAAATACGCTCTTTTTTGCATTTTACCCCCACTAATTAGACTGCGTCAACTACACATCTGTATTTTCCCCATTCTTCCTCACTTTTCTCACATTTTCACTTCGCATACCTGAAAACAGCCATATTTGACCTGATTTAACAAATTTAACAAGCAAGTTGTGTATTTAAATAAAATAGATACAAGAATATTTTAGGTAAATTTGCTATTTCGTCATCTTTCGCTCGGTTCTCATAACCTTTTGGGGGAATAGGGATTAACAAAATGTTACGATGAGGTCTATCCGAATTAGCATCATACTAAATCGGCAATTGCATGTGATAATAGAGAAATAATTTCTTTGCGAGAGTATAGTTTAATAAAATGCTTGTGGTTTCTATCGTAGCGATATTGTCTGAAGGCTTGTTTCGGCCTGCCAGTTGTAATATTGCCGAGAAGATTGGGAGAAGCCAAATTAAGTAAAGAACAATGGCAGTTTATAAGAGGAATCAGGGAAGAAAGGAGGCCTGTAAATAGTCCACACATTGAATTCTTTATAAACATCCATAAGGAGGTTTTCAGGGAGTTATTTTGAAAAGAAAAGGAATTTTCAGTTAAGGAGAACGACCATGAAAAAGTCAATAGTAATATCGGTCGCGGTACTGCTCGCTATTGCTGGAGCAGAGGTATCCGGCCAGGGATTCTTCCCGCCCGGTTCAAGTGCAAACGCGACATCTTCAAACCAGATCAATTCTTCACAGACCCAAGCTGTTCAGAGCGAAGGGGGCGATGCCTATTCAGATTCTGTCGCTATCAGCGGCGATTCGGGTGCCATGGCAAATGTGAGTACTAACACTGTATCGAATTATGAAACACGAACGCCGCCTATTGCGATGTTTCCTCCATACCTGCCCACATTTTCACACGGCGGCTGGGGAATCATTGACGCCTATTTTCCAAACGGCCCGACCGCTGATGATCGTATGTACGAGCGCGCGTTTTACCCAAACAGCAAATATGACATAAAAGAACTCAAAAGCAGTCTCACGTCAATACCTTATGAGGGTCCTTTGAGCCTGGTGGGCGGCATATTCAATTGCTTCGGTACCATTTTCGGCGCCCCTGACAATTTCCATCACGGCAGAGGTTTTGAGATAGCAAACTCTGTGGTCAGGAAACGCAGGCCGGAAAACAGACCCTTGTATATTCTGATAGACACTGATATCAACCGCGATTACCTGGACAAAACGGGATACATTTACATGGGCAAGATAAGCCTTGAAGGTAAAGTTGAGCGCAACTGGGACCAGGTATATGAAGCGGCGATAGCTGAAGCGATTCCCTGGGATATCGATATAATGTTAGTCTCCGGCGGCATGAAAGGCGTTACTATCGGTACCAACCTGACATTTCCCGGCATTGCAGGCGCATACAGCCAGGCAAATTACTCGATTTCAATGCTCGGAGGCAACGCGAGAGGACTTACCGAAGGCAAAGGTGTAGCGATGGTAAGCGCCGAGTGTTATCGATATTACCCGGCAGCCGCGAGAAGAAGAGCAATTCCGGAAGCCTTTTATGATAGAATCCATGAGACAGAGCAGGCTCCTGAAGAATGGCAGCCTTCCCGCCGCATGGAAGAAGTGCCGCAAATGCAGAACAGGCAGGTACCTGTACCCGTCCCGGTCCCTGCTCCGCAAGCACGGCAGTCATATCCCCGGGCTCAGAGGTCATATACAGGCGTCAATGTCAGCCCGGAACTGTCTGAAATGGCAGGCTTCGGCGGCCGAGAGCAGATGGATTATGCCGCTACCCGGTGAATCTGAATCGTGCAAGAGCCGCTCGTTTAATAATGAAAATTGGACTCCAGAATCGCATAAAAAGAAAGGAGGCTTCTGATAAGAATAGTCCTGAGTAATGTAAAAGTCATCGGTTATTTATTTAATGAATAGTTCTGAAATATTTTCATTTGGAAAAATCCGAAAGGAGTTCTCAAAATGTTTAGGATTTGCATGGTATGTGCAACAACTACTTTGTTGTTGTCAACAGCATCGTTTGGGATTGGCAACATACTTCCGACGAATATCGGCCAAACGCAAAGCTTCGAGCTCTATGGAACTAATCCGTTGAGCATAGTAGGCCGCGGCTGGGCTTCCAGCAGTAACTCAAGCTCTGCCGATCAGGACCAGAGCATTAAGAAACTCGCAACTTTGACCCAGTCTGAAAAAGGTACGCTTTCTCAGCGTGCGAGTCTCTGCGCGCAATGCGGCACAGTGCGGGTACGCCAGGAAGGCGGCGCGGCAGGCTCACAGGATCAGCTTCTGACTACCATAGGAAGAAAAAGTATGGCAAAACAGGGACAGTCTCTGGAAGCGGGACTTGCGCAAAGAGTCTTGAAGAACTTCGGCTCCGGCAGCGGTCAAGCTTCTCAGCGCTCTTTCGCGGACCAAAGCCAGTCAATCGTTAGTGCAGGAACAACAATGAACCAGTCACAGTCAGTGGGAGCTGCGCAGACGGCTAATATTTCCGGGTCCGGCTGGGGAAGCACGCTGGCAGCTAATACGATTAGCGTAGTGACAAGCCAGTCTCAAACTTCTAAATAGAAAACTGCAGCATAATAAAACTGCATGGTGTTTTCTAAATGGTCTGGTCGCAGGGAGCCTGAAATGTGCCCTTCATGACTTTTCGATCGGCCTTTGAGGCTCCCTTGTTTATAAACTTTTCCTGTGCTACAAAGGAATTTTTCTTCGCACGGAAAAGGCGACCCGGACAACAAAAAGCTGTCTTTCATATCGAACTAATAGTGAAGGTCGGTTTTCGCGACAGTGGATATTGGAATGTAAAGTGCAGTGTTC